>NZ_LAJY01000411.1 GCF_000963705.1 Elstera litoralis
CCCGTCAAGGGCTTGGGGGCCGGGATCGGCGGCGCGGGCTCAGCACTGGCTTCGGCGACCGTGCCCGGCAGCACCAACAGTTGCCCAACCTTCAGCGTAAAGGGGTCGCGCAGCTCATTGGAACGCACTAGGGCCGTGGTATCGACATTATAGCGCCGCGAAATCGAATAGAGCGTATCGCCCGATGCTACGGTGTGAATCTGCTCGGTCGGCACCGACAGGCGTTGGCCAATCAGAAGCTGATAGGGTGGCTGAATATCGTTCAGATCGATCAGGGTTTTGACCGGAACCTTGAACTCCCGCGCCAGGCATAGACGGTATCGCCGCGCTGCACGACGTAGCTGGCGCGAATGCCGCTGCTCTGGATGCCCTGCCGCCCCAAAGCCGCCGGACGCGGCCCGCCCGCCCATTCCGGTTGATCGAACCCCTTATCGCCGCAGCCGGTGAGCGCGGTTGCAATCAGGCCGAGGCCAAGCATGAGGCGGGGGACGATGCGCATCGCTCTTCCTAGCTCCGGCGCGGCGCAGTGAGGCGCGACAGGGCTTCCGCCACACTTTGCGGTGGGCTTTGCTCCAGCATATCGCTAATCAGCGGCACGAAGCGCACGGCGCCCAAATCTTGAACCTCAACCTCGGTTTCGGTGCGCGAGACCAGCAGCAGCCGCTGATCGATGGGGCTGCGCGCCACCGGAACGACCATCATGCCGCCGACCGCCAATTGCTCCAGCAACGGGCGCGGCACTTCCTGTTCCGCCGCCGCCGTCACGATGATCCGGTCGAACGGCGCTTGCTCCGCCCAGCCGATGCCGCCATCGCCGTGCTTCGCCGTAACATTGGTAATCCGAAGCTGCGCCAGCCGCTCTTCGGCTTCCTTCAGCAAGGATTTATGCCGCTCGATGGTATAGACCCGGCGGCAGAGCAAGGCCAGAATCGCCGTTTGATAACCCGACCCCGTGCCGATTTCGAGCACCTTATGGCGGTCGGTCAGGCGCAGCACCTCGGTCATGATGCCGACGACCTGGGGCTGGCTAATCGTCTGGCCCTGGCCGATGGGCAGCGCGGTATTTTCGAACGCATGCTCGCGGAACGTCGGCGGCACGAAAAAATCGCGGGGCACGCGCAGAATAGCCGCCAATACCCGTTCGTCCCGAATCCCGGCTTCGGTCAGAACCGTCAGCAGTCGATCGTGGCGCGGGTCGGGGGTGGTCATGCCGGGGCCATTGTCTCCAGCGACGCGCCCAGCACATTGCGCAGGGCGGCGCTGGTCGGCTGGTCGGTCAGGTCGAGATTGAGCGGGGTCACGGAAATATACTGCCCGAAAACCGCCGCCACGTCTGTATCGGTCGGCGGCGCTTCCGCCGCGCTCATTGGGCCGATCCAATAATAATGTTCGCCGCGCATATCCGTGCGCTGACCCAGTTGCTCGCCCATCTTGCGGCTGCCTTGCCGGGTGACGACGACGCCCTTCACGTCTTCCGGCGCGCAGTCCGGAAAATTGACGTTGAGCATCACATTCTTCGGCCAGGAAATCGTAATCAGGCGGCGAATAAGCTCCGGCCCGTGGGCTTCCGCCGTTTCCCAGCGCGGGGCCATGCCGGAACTGACGTGCAGTGACAGGGCAATCGCCGGAACGCCGAGCAGCGTCGCCTCCATCGCGGCGGCAATCGTTCCGGAATAGGTCATGTCTTCCGCGATATTGCTGCCGCGATTGACGCCTGACAGCATCAGGCTCGGTCGATGCTTCTGCATGACCTGGCGGATGCCGAGCAGCACCGAATCGGTCGGCGTGCCATCGACGGCAAAACGCTTCGGCCCAACGTGACGAATGCGCAACGGACGGCGCAGGGTCAGCGAATGCCCCGCCCCGCTCTGTTCGGTTTCCGGCGCGCAGATCCACACATCCTTCGCCAAAGCTTTTGCGATGCGGTGCAGGGTCTTCAGCCCCGGTGCCAGCACCCCATCGTCGTTGGAGAGCAGGATACGGCCGCCGTCGAGCGTGATCGGATCATAGAGCGCGCTCATACCGCCGCCCCTTCGATCTTGGTCAGGCCGCCCATATAGGGGTGCAGAACGCTGGGCAGCGCGATACTGCCATCGGCCTGCTGATAGTTTTCAAGAACGGCAACCAGCGCCCGCCCGACGGCAAGGCCGGAGCCGTTCAGCGTATGAACGTGCCGGATATGCTTATCCCCCGCCTTGCGGCAACGCGCCTTCATGCGCCGCGCCTGGAAGTCGCCACAGTTGGAGATCGACGAGATTTCGCGATAGGCATTCTGCCCCGGCAACCAGACTTCGATATCGTAAGTCTTGCGCGCGGAAAAACCCATGTCACCCGTGCAGAGCGTGACGGTGCGGAACGGCAGTTCCAGCCGGTTCAGCACAGTTTCCGCCGCCGTCAACATACGCTCGTGCTCGGCTTCCGACTGTTCCGGCGTCGCAACGACCACCATTTCGACTTTGGAGAACTGATGCAGGCGGATCATGCCGCGCGTATCGCGCCCCGCCGATCCGGCTTCCGAGCGGAAACAGGGCGTGTGGGTGGTAAAGCGCAGCGGTAGTTCTTCTTCCGAAACGATCTGATCCGCCACCAGATTGGTCAGCGGCACCTCGGAGGTCGGAATCAGCCAGTCGCCGCGCGTTGTGCGGAACAATTCTTCTTCGAACTTCGGCAATTGGCCGGTACCGAACATCGCCGCATCGCGCACTAGATAGGGCACGCTCATTTCGGTAAAGCCGAACTCGCCCGTGTGCAGATCGAGCATGAAATTGGCAAGCGCCCGCTCTAGACGCGCAATCTGATTGCGCAAAACGACGAAGCGGCTGCCCGACAGGCGCGCGCCGGCTTCGAAATCCATCATCCCCAGGGCTTCGCCCAGATCGAAATGCTGAAGCGCCGGGTAATTGAACGCGCGCGGCGTGCCGATGCGATGCACCTCGACATTGCCGGTTTCATCTGGGCCGTCCGGCACGTCCGCCGCTGGGAGGTTCGGCAGGGCCGCCAGTACGGCATCGAGCGATTCTTCAGCGGCTTTAGTGCGGATTTCAAGATCCGGCAGAACATCCTTCAGCCGCGCGACTTCGGCCATCAGATCGTCGGCACTCGCGCCCTGGCGCTTGCGCGTGCCGATTTCCTTCGACGCCTCGTTGCGGCGGGCCTGAACCTGCTCGGTTTCCAGAATCAAGGCGCGGCGATGGGCGTCGAGCCCCAGAATTTCCGCACTCCGGGGCGGCAGGCCGCGCCGGGCAAGACCCGCATCGAAAGCTTCAGGAGCAGACCGGATCATCGTTAGATCATGCATCGACCATCAACCGTAAAACGCTAGAGTGTTCATCTAAAAACCAGCCCCTTAGATCGTAAGCCTAGGCTCATCATCGTTGATCCCAAGGTCGGCATCGCGTTTGGCTTCCGCCTTGGCGCGATTGCGTTCGATCAGCTTGGCCGACCAGATCGAAATTTCATAGAGAAGAATCAACGGGATCGCCAAACCAACCTGACTGATAATGTCCGGCGGCGTCACAACCGCCGCCACCACGAAGGCGACGACGACCGCATAGCGGCGCTTCGACGCCAACCCCGCCGAACTGACGATGCCAACCTTGGCCAGCAACGTCAGCAAAACCGGCAGTTCGAACGCAATCCCAAAGGCGAAAATCAGCGACATAATCAGCGAGAGATACTCGTTGACCTTCCCTTCAAACTGGATCGGCAGGCCAATCCCGCCTTCGGGCGCTAACTGTTGAAAGCTCAGAAAGAACTCCCACGCCATCGGAATGATGAAATAATAGAGCAGCGCCGCGCCCATGAAGAACAGCACCGGCGTCGCCACTAAAAACGGCCAGAAGGCGCTGCGTTCATTCTTATAGAGACCGGGGGCGATAAACATCCAGGCCTGGGTTGCGATCACCGGAAACGCCAGAAACGCTGCCGTCCAGCTTGCAAGCTTAACGCGGGTAAAGAAAGCTTCGGTGAGATCGGTATAGATCATCCGCCGCCCCTCGCCCAAGGCGTGCGCCAGCGGATCGGCCAGAAAGTTGAACACAAGGTCCGACTTCCAAAAGGCGATGCCGAAGCAAATCAAAAAACCCACGAAGGAGTAAATCAGCCGCCGTCGCAGCTCGACGAGATGCTCGATGATCGGCATTTGCCGGTCATGCTCGGGGCCAGAGGGGGTTTCGGTCGCAAGCATCGGATCAGACACGCGGCAAAGTCTCCGGCGCAGTAGGAGCGCTTACGCTTTCCGGCGTAACGGGAAGAGGATCGGGCGCAGCGTCGCTCGCCGTATCGTCCGGCGCGGGGGCACCGATTCGATCATCGCGGGCACAGGGTCGGGGAGTGCCGCCGCAACCGGCGCGGGCTCCAGCTGCATACTGAAACTCGGCAGATCGATGGAGGGAAGGTCTTTTTCCGCTTCCATCACGGCCGCATTCATTTTTTGCTTCAGTTGATCCACTTCGGCTTCGCGAACCGCCTGATCGAGGCTGCTCTGAAACTCTGAGGCCATGCTTCGCGCGCGGCGTACCCATCGGCCAATATTCACCAGCAGTCCCGGCAATTCCTTCGGACCGATGAAAATGAGGCAACCGCGCCGATCAGCAGTAATTCCGACCAGGCAATATCGAACATTCCGCACAAACCTTTCGCCCGCAGCGGTGCGGACTATGGCAGATGGGCGAAGCCCGTGCAATCACCCGCCGCACGCTTTACCGCGCCCCTTAGGCTTCCTTGGCAAAGAGATGCACCCGCTGCCGATCGAGAACCACGGGGATGCGCTCGCCCACCCCCGGCAACCGCCCCTCGGCCCACCGCGCCGTAAGCGCGGTCGACCCAATCGTTAGCCCAATCAGATGTTCCCGCCCCAGGCTGCGGGCGTGCGTCACCATTGCCCTCAAGCCGCCCTCGCCCGCCCGGTGCAGCGCCTCTTGCCGCACGATCATCGTCACCGGCCCGCTTTGAACCGGCGCATCGAAGCGCCCGAGATCGCTTACGACCTCCCCGCCCTCGGCGCGCGCGTCCAGCAGCGTCACCGAACCGAAGAAGGCCGCCGCGAAAGCCGAGACGGGGCGATTGTAAAGGTCGAGCGGCGCGCCCGCCTGCTCGATTCGCCCGGCGCGCATCAGAATAATCCGATCCGCCATGCGCATGGCTTCGTCCGGATCGTGGGTGACGAGGACGGTCGCAACGCCAGCGTCCTTCAGCAGCGATAGAGTCGCGTCGCGCAAACGGTCGCGTAAGGTCACGTCGAGCCCGGAGAAGGGCTCATCCATCAGCACAAGGCGCGGCGACGGCGCGAGGGCACGCGCCAAAGCAACGCGCTGCTGCTGCCCGCCCGAAAGCGTGTGCGGAAAAGCATCGGCCAAATCGGGCAAACCGATCCGCGCCACCCAGTGCGCCGCCTGCGCCTGCCGCTCGGCACGCGGCAGGTCGGACAGGCCGAACGCGATATTCTGCGTCACGGTCAGGTGTGGAAACAGCGCGAAATCTTGAAACACCATGCCGACGCGGCGCAACTCGGGCGGCAGGCTGAGACGCGGCTCGCCAACCACCTGCCCCGCCAGTTCCACCCGCCCGTGCTGAACTGGTTCCAGCCCCGCCGCGATGCGCAAAAGCGTCGATTTCCCACAGCCGGACGGGCCAAGCAAACAGACGACTTCCCCCGCCGCAACGTCGAGACTGACCGATTGCAACGCCTGGAGCGCGCCATAGGCATGGCTCACCGCTTCAATAACCAGCATGGATTTTCCTATTCTTGGCCGGATGACGTGCCGGGGCGGCTCCGCGCCAAGGCCCGCGCCAGCAGAAGCACCGGCAGCAGGCCGACGAGCATAATCGCCAGCGACGCCGGGGCAGCATCGGCCAAACGCTCATCGCCCGCCATCGCGAAAACGAGCACCGCGAGCGTATCGAAGTTGAAGGGGCGCAGAATGAGTGTGGCGGGAAGCTCTTTCATCACATCGACGAACACCAGCAGCGCAGCGGCCAATAGGCTGGGGCGAATGATCGGCAGATGCACGCTCCACAGGGTCTCCCCGGCCGAGCGCCCCAGGCTGCGTGCGGCAAAATCCATCTGCGGCGTCACTTTCCCCAAGGCCGACTCGACGGCATTCAAGGCGATGGCGAGAAAGCGGATGACGTAGGCGAAGAGCAGCGCAATCAAAGTGCCGGAGAGGATTAAGCCGGTCGAAACCCCAAAGAGGCGGCGGCTCGCCCCATCGACGGCGGTATCGATGGCGGCCAAGGGAATAATCACGCCGACGGCAATCACCAATCCGGGCACGGCATAGCCCAAGCTGGCGGAGCGCGTTGCCCCGCGCACGAGCCAAGTCGGGTGCAATCGCCGCGCATAAGCCAGAGTCAAGGCCAAGGAAACGGCGACCCCGGCGGCGATTACGGCCAACAGCAACGAATGTTCCGCCGCGTCCCAGAAAGCGGCATTCACCATTGCGGGCGCGGTATCAAAAGCCCAAGCCAACAGCATCAGCAGCGGCACGATGAAGCCAAGCAGGCACGGTAGCAGGCAGGCGATCATCGCCAGCGCGGCTTTCCGGGGCGAGAGTTGAAAGCGCGGCAAATGCCGGTAGCGCAAACTCGTGTGCCGCGTACTGCCGCTGCGCCCCTGACGCTCCAGCGCCATCAGCCCGATCACGAAGAGCAGCAGCAACCCCGCCAATTGCGTTGCCGCCGCCGGCTCGTTCATGCCGAGCCAAGTGCGGTAAATCCCCGCCGTCAACGTATCGACGGCGAAATATTGCACCGTACCGAAATCATTGAGCGTTTCCATCAGCGCCAGCGCCACGCCGCCCGCAATTGCAGGCCGGGCGAGCGGCACGGCCAACCGCCGAAAACAACCGAACGGCGTTTGCCCCAACGACCGTCCGGCTTCGAGTACGCACACCGATTGTTCGAGAAACGCCGCCCGCGCCAACAGGTAAACATAAGGGTAGAGCACCAGCACCATCACCGCGATCGCCCCGCCTAAGGAGCGGATCGGCGGGAACCAATAGCTGCCCAACTCCAACCCTAGCCCTGCGCGCAGCAGGCTTTGCACCGGCCCGGCGCTATCGAGCAGCCCGGTATAGGCATAGGCCACCACATAGGCGGGAAAGGCCAAGGGCAGCAGCAGCAGAATTTCAAACGCCCGCGCGCCGGGGAACTGGCACAGGGTCACGAGCCACGCCGTCCCCACGCCGATCACGGCAACCCCCAGCCCGACGCCCAGCATCAGCAGGAGTGTATTGCGCAGATAGGTCGGCATGACCGTCGAGAGCAAATGCGCCCACACGTCCCAAGCCGGAAACAGGAAAGAGCCGAGAATCGTCAGGATCGGCAGCGCCAGCACCAGGGCCAATCCCAGCGCCAAAACCGCCCAACCGCCGCCCACACGCCCCCAATGCCACCGAAGCGGCACGGTGGGCAGAGGGCTCCCGGCAGAGGTCAAGGGGGGAGGAAGGCTAGCGTCAGTCACGGGTTTCACCGGCAAGAAGAAAAGACAGCGGGCTGCCCTATGATCCTGCGAACCTTAACGCGACTGACTCTCACCTGCAAGATCGGGAGGAGCATCGCCGAGCAGGGTTTCGACAGGATCATCGGCCTCCGCTTGCAACGCCGCCTCCGCCTCTTCCTCGCGCATGGCGATAGTGATGCCGCTGCGCCGGTCCAGCAGGCCCGCCGCTTTCAGTTCCTCCACCCCCGGCAGATCGTCGAGACTGGTCAGGCCGAAATGGTCCAAAAACCCCGGCGTCGTCACCCAGGTCACGGGGCGGCCCGGCGTGCGGCGGCGGCCTTTCGGCTTAATCCACCCCGATTCCAGCAGAATATCGAGCGTGCCTCGCGAAAGCTGAACGCCGCGAATTTCTTCGATTTCCCCACGGGTTACGGGCTGATGGTAAGCGATAATCGCCAAAGCTTCGACGGCGGCGCGCGACAGTTTACGGCTCACGTCCAGCGTCACCCGCAGGGCGGTGGCAAGGTCCGGCGCGGTGCGGAACGCCCAACCGCCGGCAAGCTGCACCAACTCAACCCCCCGCCCCTGATAGAGCGCCGCAAGCTCGGCCAACCGCGCCTTCACATCCGCCCCCGGCGGCATGCGCACGATCAGATCGATCTCGGTTAGCGGGGTGGCTGCGGCAAAAAGCTGCGCTTCCAGCACGCGCAGTTCATAGGATAGGGGTTCGGAGGTCCGGGGTTCGAGTTTCATAGGGCGATACTCCCTTCCTCATCCGGCTCCAGAACATCGTCCGCAGCGGGGGAGCGCACCAGGATCGGGCCGAAGCGCTCGGCTTGGCGCAGGTCGAGCTTACCCGATTTCGCCAGTTCCAGCGCGGCCAGAAACGTGGCGGCAACCGCCGAGCGGAACACCAGCCCGTCGCGGATATCGGTGGGCAAAAAACTGCTGAGCGCCTCCCAAAGCGGCATCTGCCCCAAGCGTTCGGACAGGCGTTGCAGCGCGTCATCCATCGAATAAAGCTCGGTGGCGGCGATGCGCAGGCGCGAATAATCGGTGCGGCGCTTATGGTCGGCATAAGCGGTGAGCAGCTCGTAGAGCGTAACATCCCAGCGTACGCGGGCATCCACCTCGAACCGCTCGGGGAAACCGCGCGCGAAGACATCCCGGCCAAGCAGCGTTCCCGCCATCAACCGCGCGCCCGCCTTCTGCATCGCTTCGAGCCGTTGAAGCTGGAACGCCAGCGTCGCCGCCATTTCCTCGGCGCTGGGCTCCTCCTCCTCGCTCGGCGGGTCGGGCAGCAGCAGGCGTGATTTTAGGTAGGCGAGCCACGCCGCCATCACCAGATAATCGGCGGCAACTTCTAAACGGCGATGCAGAATGCCGCGAATGAAGGCGAGATATTGATCGACCAGCGGCAGAATGCGGATTTTGGTGAGATCGACCTTTTGCTCGCGCGCCAGGGTCAGCAGCACATCGATGGGGCCTTCGTAACCGTCGAGATCGAGC
Organism: Elstera litoralis; assembly: GCF_000963705.1. GTDB lineage: Bacteria > Pseudomonadota > Alphaproteobacteria > Elsterales > Elsteraceae > Elstera > Elstera litoralis. The sequence continues at coordinate 8,951 of NZ_LAJY01000411.1, forward strand.
AGAAGAACGGCCTCATCGGCAGGCTCGGGGCGGGCATCCCACGCCTCGGACTCGCCGGTCACTACCAGCCTGCGAGCGTTAAAACCGCGACAATCGCCGCGTTGATCGGACCGCTCAGCAGCCACCCCAAGGGATTGATCGGATAGCCCGCCTGCGCCGAGACCATCGGAATGATGAAAGCAAAGCCCATGACGATCAGCATGCCGATATTCTCAAGCCGCGCCAGGGGTCGCGCGAGAAACAGCGGCAGAACCCCAACCGCCACCCGCCCGCCATCGAGCGGCGGAATCGGCATCAGATTGAAGACGGCCAGAATCACATTGAATTTAATCGCGTTCAGCAGGTTCTGCCGCGCCCAGTCCGACGCCACATCGGGCATATGCTGCAAGCCGTGCAGCAGCAGGGCGGCAATCAAGGCCATCGCGAAATTGGTGAGCGGACCGGCGGCGGCGACAATCGCCATATCGCGCCGGGGCGAGCGCAGGTAGCGCATATCTACCGGCACGGCTTTCGCCCAACCGAAGAAAAAATTCGATCCGACCAGCAGCATCAAGCCCGGCAGGAAGATGGTTCCCACCGGGTCGATGTGACGGATCGGGTTAAGGCTCAAGCGTCCCGCCAGCCGCGCCGTGGGATCGCCCAAGGCATTGGCGACATAGCCATGCGCCGCCTCGTGCAGGGTAATCGCCAACAGCGCCGGCAGCAGCCAGACCGAGATACTATGCAGAATCCCTGCGAGTTCAGGCATCAGAATGCAACTTTAGCGAACAATGAGGCAATCCTGACCACGCGCCTTCAGCGCTGCGCAGACCGAGCCGCCATCGGCGACCGGCCCCGCCTGAATGCGGTAATAGGTGCCCTTATTGGGAATCTCGACCTTGGCGACGCTCATCGAGAGGTTGGCGAGTTCGGGATTGGCCTTTTGCAGCTTCGCCCATTCCGCCGAAGCCGCCGCTTCCGATTTCACCGCGCCCAGTTGCACTTTCGCGCCGCGCGGCGCGCTGGC
>NZ_LAJY01000412.1 GCF_000963705.1 Elstera litoralis
TTGATGGCCGTTTCCAAGACCATTTCATCGGCGACATCACCAAGTTGGGGGCGCCAGAGATAATGAAGCTGCACGGGTTCAACCAGACCCGCGAGATAGTCTAAGAAGTTCGTAACGGCACTTGTCGATAAACCACAGGCAAGGAGATGCTGGGGCCGCGTTAACACCGCTTCATATTCGAGAAACAGCGGAACGCTGACCAGCATCTGAAACTCCCCTGCATCAAGAAATCGAAGCAGGGCATTTGACGCACCGAGCCGACTGCGCCGCGCAGCAATCAGAATATTCGTATCAACAACGGCACGTATCATATTCCCTATAATATCATATTGCGGGGAAAGAGTAAGACGGATTGGCACAACCAATCCCCAAGGCAAAAACTAACCTCAATCGCTTGAGCCTCAGCCCTAAACGGGCTAGACCCGAAGGACCGCCGCTGCATGAGGGATTCGCCGATGGCCCCCGCTTCGTCCCGCACCATCCCGATCCATCTCGTTTCCGATTCGACCGGCGATACCGTGCATGCCGTCGCCCGCGCCTGCCTCGTGCAGTTCGAGGGGGTGGAGCCGGATATGCATATCTGGTCGCTGGTGCGCTCGGGCGCGCATATGACCAAGGTTCTGGCGGGGATTGCCGCCAAGCCCGGCCCGGTGCTGTTTACGATGGTGGACGATAAGCTGCGCGCTCAGCTTCAGGACGAATGCCGCCTGTTGAAGGTGCCGCTGATCCCGATTCTCGATCCCGTGATCGGCGCGCTCGGCTCCTACCTCGGCATGTCGGGCGGCAAGCAGCCGGGCAAGCAGCATACGCTCGACAATGATTATTTCCGCCGTATCGACGCGATGACCTACACGCAGAATCACGACGACGGCCAAGCCTATTGGAATTTGGAAGAAGCCGATGTGGTGCTGGTCGGCGTGTCGCGCACGTCGAAATCGCCCACCTGCATGTATCTCGCCAATCGCGGTTATAAGGCGGCGAATGTGCCGATGGTGCCGGGCGTACCGCTGCCGGACCAGTTGCTCGCCAGCAAAAAGCCGCTGATCGTCGGGCTGACCAATGATCCGAACCGCCTTGTGCAAATTCGGCGCAATCGGTTGAAGCAACTCTCCCAGGACGAAAGCACGACCTATACCGACATTGACCGGGTGCGCGCCGAAGTGACCGCCGCGCGCCGCCTGTTCGAGGAAAAGGGCTGGCCGATCATCGATATGACGCGCCGCTCCATCGAAGAAACCGCCGCCGCCGTCATCCAACTGCTGCAAGAGCGCGAACACCCCGGCGAGGTTCACCCCCATACTCATATTCACCAAGGACCCAAGGCCCGATGAGCGCACCGCTGATTCTCGCGTCCGGCAGTGCGACGCGCCTGAAACTTCTTCAGAATGCCGGGCTTGCGGTGGAGGCCGTGCCCGCCGCCGTCGATGAGGCGATGGTGAAAGAATCCCTGCGGGCGGAGGGGGCCAGCGCCGCCGATGTCGCCCAGGAACTCGCGCATTTGAAAGCCGAGCGCGTTTCGCGCCGCCTGCCGGGGGCGATGGTGCTGGGCGCCGATCAAATGCTGGACTGCGGCGGCACCTGGTTCGATAAGCCGGAAACGCGCGCGGCGCGGCAACCCAGCTTCTCAGCCTGGCGGGCCGCAGCCATAAACTGATCTCCGGCCTTGCCATCCACCGCGACGGCGCGTCGATCTGGACGCATCGGGCGGTGGCGACGCTCACCATGCGCCCGCTCACCCCGGCCCAGGTGGAAACCTATCTCGACCAAACCGGCGATAGCATCTTCAGCAGTGTCGGGGCCTACCATATCGAAGGCTTGGGGCTGAACCTGTTCGAGAAAATCGACGGTGATTTTTTCACGATCCTGGGGCTGCCGATGCTGCCGCTCCTGGCGTTTTTGCGCGTGCACACTATGGGGCTCACATGAAACTCGCCGCTGTGATCGGCTGGCCGATCCACCATTCCCGCTCGCCGAAACTGCATACTCATTGGCTGAAGCGCTACGGTATCCCAGGTAGTTACGTTGCCCTGCCGATCCGCCCGGAAGATTTGGCGGCCTGCCTGCCAGTGTTGCCGAAGATGGGCTTTACCGGCTGCAATCTGACGATTCCCCATAAGGAAATCGTGCTGCCGCTGCTGGACGAGATCGACGCTGCCGCGCGCGCCATCGGGGCGGTGAATACGGTGATGTTTCAAGATGGGCGCATCCTCGGCACCAATACCGATGTCTATGGTTTCTCCGAGTATCTACGCCGCTCGGTGCCCAATTTCCGCGCCGACGCTGGGCCGATTGCCGTGCTCGGGGCGGGCGGTGCCTCGCGCGCCGTGCTCTATGGGTTGGCGGAAGCGGGGGCACGGGAAATCCGGGTTATCAACCGTTCCGCCGCCCGCGCCGAAGCGCTCATTCAGCATTTCCAGCGCCCCGGCCTTACGCTGCACGCGGTCGATGACGCGGGAGCGCAGGAGGCGCTGCACGGCGCAACCCTGCTGGTCAACGCCACCAGCCTCGGCATGACCGGCCAACCCGCCCACACGCTGAACCTCGACGGGCTCGCCCCCGGTGCAACCGTCTATGATCTCGTCTATAGCCCGCTCGATACCGACCTGCTGATCCAGGCCCGCGCGCGCGGGTATCGAACCGTCGATGGGCTCGGCATGCTGCTCTACCAAGCCAAACCCGCCTTTGCCCGCTTCTTCGGTATCGACCCCGAGGTGGACGATGATCTGCGTGCGGCGGCACTGGCGTGACGTGGTGAGGCTAGGGGTTTCACCCCTAACAATCCCTGCCAAGGGGCTTGCCCCTTGGCGATCCTATTTTGTTGTGAAACCAAAATGGTCGTTGAAATCGGATTGTCATTATACGGGAAACGGGATTCTTAAGGGGCGACGGCCCTTAAGCGGAGTGCAGAGGCGGAGCCTTTGCATCCTCCTCCCAATGAAGCGCCCCCTCATTCTCGGCCTGACCGGCTCCATCGGTATGGGTAAATCGGCCACCGCGTCGGTGCTGCGCGGCTTTGGGATTCCGGTGCAGGATGCGGACGCGGTGGTGCATCGCCTATTGCGGGCGGATCGGGGAATGATTGCGGCGATTGCGGCGGCGTTTCCGGGCGTCGTGATCGGCGGGCAGGTGAGCCGCCCCAAGCTGGGGGCGGCGGTGTTCGGCAATCCTTCGGCCCTGCGGCGGCTGGAGGCGATTATTCATCCGCGCGTGACGGCAGAGCGGTTGATTTTCCTCAAGCGCAATGCGCGGCATCGGCTGGTGGTGCTGGATATCCCGCTGCTGTTCGAAACGGGCATTGATAAGCACTGCGACCGGGTGATGGTGGTGACGGCCCCGGCGCAGGTGCAGGCGGCGCGGGTGCTGCGTCGGCCGGGGATGACGGTCGAACGGCTGGCGGCCATCCGCGCCCAGCAGTGGCCGGACCTCGCCAAACGGCGGCAGGCGGATTATATCATTCCCACGGGACTCGGAAGGGCGGTGACGCGGCTTTGGGTGCTGCGCGTGCTGCGCCAGATGCGCGCTGCGCCGCCGCCGGTCGGCCCGCTTCTCAGGTCTCCCCCAGCAGGACGCAGAGCCTATGCGCGAAATTTGTCTCGATACCGAAACCACCGGCTTTGATCCGGCCTCCGGCCATCGGATCGTCGAAATCGCCTGTATCGAGCTGATGGACGGCAGCCCAACGAGCCGCCCGCCGCTGCACCTCTATATCAACCCCGAACGGGATATGCCGGAGGATGCGTTTAAGGTTCACGGGCTTTCCAGCGAGTTCCTGGCCCCGCAGCCGACCTTCGCCAAAATCGTCGATCAATTCCTGGACTTCATCGGCACCGATAGCCGTTTGGTGATCCATAACGCCGAATTCGATATGCGCTTTCTGAACGCCGAGCTGAAGCGCTGCAAGAAGCCGACAATCGACCCGGACCGCGCCTTCTGCACCCTCGTCTTCGCCCGGCGCAAGTTTCCCGGCTCCCCCGCCAGCCTGGATGCGCTGTGCCGAAGGTTCGAAATCGACAATAGCCATCGCGTCAAGCACGGGGCCTTGCTCGATACCGAGTTGCTGGCCGAAGTCTATGTGGAACTGCTCGGCGGCAAGCAGCGCGGGCTGAACCTGTCG
>NZ_LAJY01000413.1 GCF_000963705.1 Elstera litoralis
CTGAAACCGTTCTTCAAATTGATCACAGCGCCAATTCAGTTGCTCAAAAAACCGCTTCGGTGAATAGCGCTATCGAGCCACAGAAACTGAAGCCGGAATCGTTCTAGACTCGTCTAATACTGTCCTAGATCAAACAAATAATCTAATGCGGAAGGTTGGCGTTCTATTAAGCGAGCTCCGTCAGTATGGGGCAACCTTGTCCTCAAAGCTTCCCGCGTAACGCGTGAAGTCGGAACAAACCCCTGCGCGAAATGAGAGATTGAGCGCAGGGGTGCGGATAATTTTCCTTAATCCCGTTGTAATGCCCCTGGTTTGGGGCACCCTTGAGGCATAAGCTGTCACAGGGAACGATTGTGACGAGGAAGTACGGCACTATGCTCAAAGAATTTCGGGAATTTGCCCTGAAGGGCAATGTCGTGGATCTCGCCGTTGGCGTCATCATCGGCGCGGCCTTCGGCAAGATCGTCGCCTCAATGGTCGAAGACGTGCTGATGCCGATTATCGGCTGGATCGCGGGGGGCTTAGATTTCTCCAACTATTTCCTGCCGCTGGTGAACTCGGTCACGGCAACCTCCTATGCCGACGCCAAGGCGCAGGGCGCGGTGATCGGCTATGGTCAGTTTCTGACGATTTCGATCAATTTCATGATCGTCGCCTGGGTGCTGTTCATGGTGATTAAGGCCGTCAATAAGCTGCGCCGCCAGGCCCCGCCGCCGGAACCGGCCCCCGCCGTCTTGCCCGAGGATATTGCCCTGCTGCGCGAAATTCGCGATCTGCTCGCGCGCACCAAACCGTAAGCGACCGGGATGCTGCAATCCCCACACCCGGCGGTTCTGCCCGAGAGGCTTCCCGAAACGCTGAAAGCCGCCGTTGGCCTCGTGGAGCTTTTGCTGACAACCGACCTGACCCTGGAGCAGAAACATTACACGCTCGCCCTTGCGCGCCTCCTAACCTGCGACGCCGAAACAAGAGCGCCCGCGCCGGAAGGCATAGCCTATATCGACCGAGAGGTTTTGGCTGAGCTTCACCATTATCTCCCCGCCCGTGGTTGCGCCGCGATTCTGGCGCAGTTTCACGGAACAGCGGACCAATTGCTGACCGACGCGGCCGAGGCACTCGCGGCGGAAGCCCCGGAGGCATTGGCCCGCACGGCCCATTCCCTCATCGGTACAATGGGGGCCGTGGGCATGACCCTGATGGTCCAAGAAGCCCGCGCCATCACCCTCGCGCTGCGGCAGAACGATTGGGCCTGCGCCGCCGCGCGCACCGCCGCCCTGCCCGCCCTCTACGAGGCCTCGACCGCCGCGCTCAAGACGGTTATCGAAACCTTCAGCGACAAAAGTCTCTAAGCGCTTTTCCTGCACGCGGCATATTGTCGGATGCCTGCGCATCTTGTAACCTACACTCAGAAGTTGTTTGTTACTCCCGTGGCGCAGAAAGCGTTGCCGGATTTTTCAGTGGGAGAATCCCATGACCTCGATCTCCTCATCACCCGCCAAGGCCGGTTTCGCGTCTTCGGTAGCTTGGACCGCGTCACCGAAATCGACCGCCGCCGATAGCGCGCGTTGGGATGGTGCTGTTGTGGTCGATTTTTCGCCGCTGGCCTTTTCAACCCCGTCGCCGCACGACAGCTTAAATGGCCAGACCGTTCATCTCGGCACGCGGCCCGAGTTGATCGCGGAACTCGAAGCGACGCGCCAGAGCATCGACGAAGCAATGGCCGCCGAACAAAAAGCCAAGGACGATGTGAAGGCCAATAAGACTGTAAAGCCCTTCACCCTGAAAGAATTGCTCGAAAAGCTGGACGAAAAATACGACGTACTCTCGGCCCAACGCCAAGAGCGCCGCAATCCCGACGTGTTGAGCGCCGAGCAGCGCGCCCTGCTGCGCGAAGAGCGCCTCGGCCCCCTTTGGAAAAAACGCTTCAGCCTGCGCTGGTAAGGTGCCCCCCTGGCAGATCCACCGCTTGCCTTTCGTCTTCAGAAAAAACGTTATGTTATAACATATTTTATAGCTCCTGAGGTCTCCATGCTCTCCCGCCGCCTGCTGCTTAGCCTTCCCGCCGCCCTGCTCTTGATCCCGGCCCTGCCCGTCCGCGCCGCCGATCCGCTCCCGGTGGTCGCCAGCTTTTCGATTTTGGGCGATCTCGTCCGTCAGGTCGCGGGGCCGGACGCCGAGGTGAAAACCCTCGTGGGGCCGGATGGCGACGCGCATGTCTATCAGCCGAGCCCGACCGACGCGAAAGCCGTGGCCGGGGCCAAGCTGATCTTCCTGAACGGGCTCGGCTTTGAAGGCTGGATGGGCCGCTTGCTGAAAAGTAGCGGCACTAAGGGCAAGGCGATCACCGTGACGCACGGCGTGAAACCGCGCGCCGCCGACCATGACGGCCACGATCACGGGAATGTCGATCCGCACGCGTGGCAGGATGTCGGCAATGTCCGTATCATGGTCGCCAATATCGCGAATGCCCTGACCGACGCCGACCCGGCCCATGCCGAGGGCTATAAGGCCCGCGCCGCCGCCTATCAGGCCGAGTTGGAGACGCTCGAGAGCGAGATCAAGGCGCAGATCGGTGCGCTCACCGCCGTTCAGCGCCGCGTCATCACCTCCCACGATGCTTTCGGCTATTACGGCAAGGCCTATGGCGTCAGCTTCCGCGCGCCGCAGGGGATGAATACCGACAGCGAGGCTTCGGCCAAGGATGTCGCCAAGCTCATCAGCCAGATTCGCAAAGAGAAGATTAAAGCCGTCTTCGTCGAGAATATTTCGGACCCGCGCCTGACGCAGCAGCTTGCCAAGGAAGCCGGGGCCGTCATCGGCGGCGCGCTCTATTCCGACGCGCTCTCCGCCACGGGCGGCCCGGCGGCGCGCTATCTCGATATGATGCGCCACAATACGAAAACCCTGGTGACGGGAATGATGCAGAACTGAGGCCAGGGACGGTGACGCCGCGCGCCGCACGCTCTATATAAGGCGTATGCGAATTCTTCTTCTAACCCTGCTGGGACTGGCCGCGCTGTTCGGACCAACACCCGCCGCGCGCGCCCATCCCCATGTTTGGATGGAGCTTGAAATGCGTCTCCACACTAAGGGCGGCGCGCTGACGGGCATCGAGCTGACGTGGGCGTGGGACGAGGTCTACTCCGATCCGTTTCGCACCAATTATGACCGCAATCGCAATGGGCGCTTCGACCCGGCGGAGGCAAAGGACTTGATCGCCCAGGAAATCACTCAGCCGCAAGCGTTTTCGGATTTCGTCTTCGTCTATGCTTCCGGCAAGCGCGTCCCGGTGGGGCCGATGGAAAACCTAACGGTCGATCTCAACGGCAAGCAGATGCGCTTTCGCTTCTTCGTGCCGCTGTCCCATCCCGTCGCCCTAAGCGGGGCCGGGGCGGCGCGCAAAGTGACCATCGGCAGCTATGATCCCGACTATTACATCGAAAGCCTGCTGCCGGAAAACCGGCCCGGCGTTAGCTTCGCCGAGCCGACGCCGAGTTGCTCGATCGTGATTCAAGAAGACCGCGCCCATCCGATCTATTTCGGCATGGCCTACCCGCAAGTGGCATCGCTGCAATGTCCCGATTGATCGTTCGGCTGTTTGTGCTGCTGGCCGTGCTGATGCCGCTCGCCCCTGCCCTCGCCCAGGTTGGGCCGATGCGCGGCGCGCCCACGGCCCCCAGGCCGCCCCGGACGAGAGCAATGGCGCGATGCGCTGGCTCGCGGCCCAGCAGCGCGACGCCGCCTTCAAGTTTCGCCGCCTGCTGATCGACCTGCGCGACCGGCAGTCTTGGTTGACCCTGGCGACCGCCGTTGGCCTTGCCTTTCTCTATGGCATTTTCCACGCCGCCGGGCCGGGCCACGGCAAGATGCTGGTGATCTCCTATTTCCTCGGGCGACAGGCCCGCCTCGCCGAAGGGCTGCGCATGGGGGTGCGCATTGCGCTCACCCATGTGGCCTCGGCGCTCGCCATCGTCGCCGTGCTGTTTTTACTGTTCGACGGCAAACCCGCCCCGGATTTCGAAAGCACGCGGGAGGTGCGCCTGATCGCCTATGCCGGGATTATCGCCCTCGGCCTGTGGTTTTTACTGGAAGCGGGCGAGCGCGTGCGCCAAGGCCTCGCCCCCGCCGACTGCGGCCACAACCATCATCACGGGCACTCCCATGCGCCCGCCCCGCCCCGACCCTCTGGCGCGCGCGGTTTGACCGGCTGGATGGCCGGGGCCGTGCCCTGTACCGGGGCGATTATCGTGTTGGTTTTCTGTGCCGCGAACGGGCTGTGGTTGACGGGGCTGCTGATGGTGAGCGCCATCGCCCTCGGCATGGCCCTCACGATGACCGGCCTCGGCGTGCTGACGCTGGTGGCGCGCGGCTGGGTGAGCCGCTGGGCCGAACGCCGCCCTCAGGCGGGATTCTTGAACCTTGTCATGGCCTTAGCCGGGCCTGCCCTCGTCACCCTCGGCGGGATGCTCTTGCTCGCCCTAACGCTCTAGGTGGTCTTTCGGGGCGGTCCGTATGTTTTTTTCGGGAATCAGACGATGTACCTTGCCGCTGAGAGAAACTTCCCGTAAGCTGAGTTTTGGGATGGCGTATCGTGTGGGAAGTGACGAATAGCGGTCGTGTATACGGGCGGGACAACGTACTTTTCACCGGCGCCGCATTCGGCAGGTTTAAGTTGGATGCGCGCAGGAAGAAAGTAGGAAGCGAGGCCGGATGTTTTCCGGTTCCTCAGGACCAAAAGGTTCTTCTATAGGATAGCGTGATCGGCCCTCAGTAACGGGTGGATTGCACTTTCAAGCGTAGCAAACAGTTTTTACTTGGTCGGAGCGACAATCACGCGTCAGGCACGGGGCGCGCGATAAGTCTCAGCTCGCCCGGCCATTAAGTTGATTTGGTCCGCCTCAATTGGCGGTTCGTACGGAGTTTGTCGGTTCATG
>NZ_LAJY01000414.1 GCF_000963705.1 Elstera litoralis
TTCAACGGCTTTCACCGTACCCTTGTCCCACACCGTCACGGTCAGCATGCGCGGTTCGGGAACGCTGACGGTGCCGACCTGGCTCAACGGCATCATTGAGCCGTAGGATTCGACCATGATCGGATCGAGAAGATTGGCCGAGGCACGCCCGGTGCGCAAACCATTGAGTTCTTTCTTAAGGGTGTCGACCGCACTATCCATGCGGCGCTTCACATCGCTGAGATCGGGAGTAGCCATCGCTTATATCCTCTTAAAACCGCACTCAAAGAAAAGGCGACCGAACCCTTACGATCCGGCCGCCCTTTAACGCAAGGGTTTTCAGGGTTTAGCGGACGCCAGCCTGCGCCGCAACCTCGGCCGCGAAATCGCTTTCCTGCTTTTCGATGCCTTCGCCCAGGGCGTAACGCGCAAAGGCGGTCATCGTCACCGGCGCGCCGATATCCTTGGCCGTCTTGGCGATAACATCCTTCACGCGGCTTTCGCCATCGATGACGTAAACCTGCTCCAGCAGCACGACTTCTTCGTAGAACTTGCGAATACGGCCTTCGATCATCTTTTCGATGACGGCATCGGGCTTGCCGGAAGCGCGCGCCTGCTCGGTCAGCACGTCGCGTTCCCGCTCCAGCGCCTTCGGATCGAGATCATCGACCGACAGCGACATCGGGTTGGTCGCGGCGATATGCATGGCGATCTGCTTGCCGAGGACGGCCAGCGCGGCCTTGTCGCCGGTCGATTCGAGCGCAACCAGTACGCCGATCTTGCCCAGGCCCGGCGCGGTCGCCGCGTGGATGTAGGTGGCGACGATACCGTCGGTCACCGACAGGCGCACGCCGCGACGCAGCGACATATTTTCGCCGATAGTGGCGATGAGCTGGGTCAGCTCTTCCGACACGGCATGGGCCTTGCCCGGATAGGTCGCGACCTTCAAGCTTCCACATCGCGCCGATGGTGAGCACGAGGCCCGCCGTTTCGGTGACGAAGCCCTGGAATTTTTCATTCCGACCGACGAAATCGGTTTCCGAATTCACTTCCAGCAGCGCGCCGACCGTGCCCGACGAGGCCGAGCCAACGAGGCCTTCGGCAGCAACGCGGCCCGCCTTTTTGGCAGCAGCGGCGAGGCCCTTCGTGCGCAGCCAATCCACACCGGCTTCGATATCGCCTGCGGTTTCGCCCAGCGCCTTCTTACAGTCCATCATGCCTGCGCCCGTCTTTTCGCGCAGTTCCTTAACCATGGCGGCAGTGATTTCGACCATTGGAGAGCCCTCTTTATGACAAATCGGCGTCAGCCGATGATTCTAGTGAAAAGGCGGCGCAGAGCGCCGCCTTAGCGTCGTAGCTGTTTGGCGACGAAAGCTTAGGCCGAAGCCGCTTCTTCCACCGGCAGCGCTTCTTCCACAACATCTTCAGCCGACCCGATATCGATGCCCGCCGACACGGCTTCCTGCGTCAGACCCGCCAGCACCGAGGCCGAGAAGAGTTCGCAGTAGGTATCGATGGCGCGCAGGGCGTCGTCGTTGCCCGGAACCGGATAGGCGATGCCTTCAGGATCCGAATTGCTGTCGAGGATGGCGATGACCGGAATATTCAGGCGGTTGGCTTCCTGAACGGCAATCGCTTCCTTATTGGTGTCGATGATGAAGATCAGGTCGGGCAAGCCGCCCATTTCCTTGATCCCGCCCAGGGCGCGTTCGAGCTTTTCATGCTCGCGCGTCAGGTTGAGCTGTTCTTTCTTGGTGTAGCCGGCGACGGCCCCCGTGTTGAACATTTCTTCCAGTTCGCGCAGGCGCTTAATCGACAGCGAAATGGTCTTGAAGTTGGTCAGCATGCCGCCGAGCCAACGATGGTTCACATAATATTGACCCGAGCGGCGCGCGGCTTCGGCAACGCGCTCGGCGGCCTGGCGCTTGGTGCCGACGAACAGCACACGGCCACCGGCGGCCACCGTATCGCGCACCACTTGCAGGGCGCGGTAAAGCATCGGAACGGTCTGTTCGAGATCGATCACATGCACGCCATTGCGAACGCCGAAGAGGTACGGGGCCATCTTCGGGTTCCAGCGGCGCGTGTTATGGCCGAAGTGAACGCCCGCTTCGAGAAGCTGGCGCATGGTAAAAGTGGGAACATTGCTCATAAAAGGCATCCTTAGTCCGGTTAGTCCGCCGCGGGCAGTGACCAAATAAATTTGGCACCGGCAAGGAGAGCTAAACTCCTTCGCCCGCGTGTGAAGTGCGCGCCTTTTAGCGGGTTCAGGCCGGGGATGCAAGGAGGAAGATGGGCCGTTGCTCTCCCCTCCCCTCCCTTACGGGCACATGATGCCATCGAAGATGGAGTACGATTGTAATGAGTGTTGTTTCCGTATGTTTTTCACCCTTTGATTGATATTTTGTAATGCTATCGAGTCGTCAGATGAATGCAGCTTAAAGTTCTGGTTGAACCTTAATCAGACTTTTCCCATTTAATTTTTTGTTCATTGAATCGCCGAAAAGAAATGGCATAGAGGAAGGGGATATTCTCTTTTTCGAGGTAAGACGATGCCAACGACGATTAATCTGACGACGGGTGATGACGTTCTATCGCAGGGCGATGGCGACTATGTCGTGAACGCCTATGCGGGCAACGATAGCGTTTCGCTCGGAAATGCGACGGTAGGCAGCACTGTAAATGGTGGCGGCGGCGCGGATACTATTGTGATCGGAGCCGGGAGCCATCGGGTCACAGGTGGCGCTGAGAATGACTATGTAGTTGTTGGCGATGGGAACAGCACACTCATTGGCGGTGGCGGTGCAGACGGGCTTCATGCTCTGGCTGGCGATCACAGCATCACGGGCGGTGCGGGAGATGATAGCATTTCCGTTGGAAACGGTAATAGCACCATAAATGGCAATGGTGGCATAGATTCAATTTCAGCTGGCAGCGGTAATCATAGTATTATTGGTGGCTCTGGAACAGATTCCATATCCGTCGGACATGGGAATACGACGATTAGCGCAGGTGCAGGTGATGATACTATCGCCCTAGGTTTTGGAGGTTACAACCTTAATCTTGGGAGTGGCTATAATTATGTTACCTACTGGACTGGTAGT
>NZ_LAJY01000415.1 GCF_000963705.1 Elstera litoralis
TGCGGGCCGAACGGCGGCGGGTGGATCGGTTCGCCGAGCGGATGTTTCAGGCCTTGGCGACGGCTCCGGCCACCGCTACCGTGGCATCGGTTCCGTCGCCGTGGCGGCATCACGCTTAAGGCTGCGAGGTTGAATGACGGCTCCCCCCTGTCCCCGCGCGCGCTCGCTGGGGTGCGCGTGCTCGATCTGTCGCGGATTCTGGCCGGGCCGACCTGCACACAGTTGCTGGGGGATTTGGGGGCGGAGGTCATTAAGATCGAACGCCCCGGCAGTGGCGACGATACCCGCACCTGGGGGCCGCCCTTCGTGAAAGACGGCGCGGGGGAGGAAACCGATCTGTCGGCCTATTACCTTTGCGCCAATCGCAATAAACAGTCGGTCGCCATCGATCTTGCCACCGACGCCGGGGCCGATCTTATCCGCCGCTTGGTCGCCACCGCCGATGTGGTGATCGAAAATTATAAGCCCGGCGATCTCGCGCGGCGCGGCCTTGATTATGACGCGCTGCGGCAGGTAAAGCCCGATCTGATCTGGTGTTCCATTTCGGGTTTCGGGCAAACCGGCCCGTATTCCGATCGCATCGGCTATGATTTCCTCGTGCAGGCGATGGGCGGGATCATGAGCATCACCGGCCAGCCCGACGCCAAGGGCGGGGAGCCGGTGAAAGTTGGCGTCGGGATTGCCGATGTCGTCTGCGGGCTTTATGCCACCGTTGGCCTGCTGGCGGCGTTGCGCCACCGCGACGCGACCGGCGAGGGGCAGATGATTGATCTCGCCCTCTATGATTCTCAGCTTTCCTGGCTCATCAATGCCGCCACCAATTACCTCGTATCGGACCGGGTGCCGCAGCGCTTGGGCAACCGCCACCCCAATATCGCGCCCTATCAAACCTATCGGGTGGCTGATGGCTATATCGTCGTTGCCGTGGGGAACGATGAGCAGTTCCGCCGCTTTGTTGCCGAACTTGGGCTTCCCGAACTTGCCGACGATCCGCGCTTTCGCCGCAACCGCGACCGTATCCTTGCGGTCGATGCGCTGGAAGAAGCACTGCTTCCGGCGCTTGCGCTTGATACCGTCGCGGGTTGGTCGGCGCGGCTCACGCGCTGCAAAGTCCCCGCCGGACCAGTGGCGAGTGTTGCGGAAGCGCTTGACAACCCCCACACGCAAGCGCGTGAGATGGTGGTGACGCTGGACGGACCGGGCGATACCGGGCCGGTTCGGCTGCTCGGGAATCCGCTGAAATTCAGCCGCACGCCCGTAGCCTATGACCGGCCGCCGCCGCATCTCGATCAGGATCGGCAGGCGGTGCTGACGGGGCTTCTGGGTTTGAGCGCCGAGGAGCTTCAGGATTTCACCACGCGCGGGGCTTTTGGCTCCAGCGCCCCCTCGGAGGCTTAAGATGCGCATTGCCGATTTGATCGCCCAAACCCTCGCCGCCCACGGCATTCGCCACGCTTTCGGCATGCCCGGCGGTGAGGTGGTGACGATGCTGGACGCGCTGGAGGCCGCCGGGATCGCCTTCACCCTCGCGCGGAACGAAACGGCGGCGGCGATGATGGCGGCGGGCGCGTCGGCGGTCACGGGGGCACCCGGTCTGCTGCTCACCACCCTCGGGCCGGGGCTCGCCAATGCGGTCAATGGAATCGCCGATGCGCAGCAGGAGCAGGTGCCGCTGCTGGTGATTTCCGGTATCGTCGAAGCGGATGTGCGCGGGCGCTACACCCATCAAATTCTCGATCATGCCGCCCTGCTGCGCCCGCTGGTGAAAGCCAGCTTCGAGATTGCGGCGGAAGGCGCGGGCGGAAACCATCGCCCGCGCGCTGGCGCTCGCGGTTCGTGCGCCTGCCGGGCCGGTGCATATCGATCTCTCGCCGGTCCTCGCCGCGCAAGACGCTCCCGCTACTGCCCTGCCCGTCAAACCGCCGATCCGGCTGCACCCGGTTCCGGCGGGCGACGATCCTGTCTTGCGCGCGGTGGCCGATAAGATCGCCCATAGCCGCCACCCGATCATTCTGGCGGGGTTCGAGGCGGCGCGCTGCGGCGCTGCGGCAGCGGTAACGCTGCTGATGGACCAGCAACGCATTCCGGTTATCACCACCTATAAAGCCAAGGGGCTGGTGCCCGAAGATCATCCGCTGTCCTTGGGCGGGGCGGGGCTTTCGCCGAAGGCCGACACAATCCTGCTAGAGTTGATCGGCAAGGCCGATCTGGTCCTGACCATCGGTTACGATCCCATCGAAATGCGCGTGGGCTGGCTCGATGCGTTTCCGGCGACGGCCCAGGTGATCGACCTGACCGACCATCCCGCCGATCACGGCATGCACCGCGTCGACCAGCAGGTCATCGGCCCGCTGCCGGGGACGATTGCGGCGCTGAATTGGGCCTTGGGCAAGGGCTCGCCGCCGCCGCATTGGGCAGCGGGGCAGGCCGTGGCCGCCCGCGCGGCGCTTCAAACCGCTTTCGCCCCCCCGCTGAATGGGGGCCGCACGCGGTCTTCGCCACCCTGCACGCGGCTTTGCCGGAAAGCGCGACGATTACGGTCGATAGCGGTGCGCATCGGATTTTGTTCAGCCAAATGTGGCAGGCGCAACGGCCCCTGTCGATCTTGCAGTCGGCAGGCTTCTGTACGATGGGCGCGGCCTTACCGCTGGCGATTGGCGCGGCGCGGGCCGGGGTGCCGGGGCCGGTGGTGGCTGTGATGGGCGACGGCGGCTTGGAAATGACCTTGGGCGAACTTGGGACCTTGCGCGACGCCGGGCTGAAGGTGATCGTGCTGGTGGTGCAAGACGTGAGCCTGTCGCTGATCGCGCTCAAGCAGGCGCAAGCGGGTCTTGCGCCCGCGGGCGTTGCGATGGGGCGCACCGATTATGCCGCTCTGGCGAAGGCCTTCGGCGGGGCGGGCGAGACGGTCGAGAGTGTCGGGGCGCTCGGGGCCGCGCTGGAGCGGGCGATGGCTGCCGATGGCTTCAGCCTGATTGCGGCGGCG
>NZ_LAJY01000416.1 GCF_000963705.1 Elstera litoralis
GGCACCCGGCTCGTCGGGCGGCGTGTCGCCCGCCAGCAGCATGCCAAGCCGGAACTGCGCCTCGCGATGGCCGGAATCGCCCGCGCGGGTCAGCCAATCGCGGGAAGCCGCCCGGTTGCGGTAGGGGTCGGGCGCGGTGGCGAACAGCAGGCCGAGCTGATATTGCGCCTCACTGTCGCCCGCTTCGGCGCGCGGCTGCCAGAGCGTCTGTGCCCCGGCCCAATCTTGGCGGGCGAGGGCTTCGAGCACCTGAATCTGCGTTTCCGGCCCGTCATTGGCGAGCGCCGCCCCGCTCGCAATCCCGAGGGCCAACAGCAGGCGAATCATTCCGCCGCAATCTTCGTCCGGCTGCGCACCCGCGCGGGCCGGGCGGCTTTCGGCTCCGGCGGGGCTACGGTATCGAGCACGGCCAGCAGCGCCTTTTGCAACTCCCCGACCTTGCCCGCGCGCTCCAGCTTCAGCCCGAAAATGTCCTTCACATAAAAAACGTCCACCACTTTTTTCGCCGTAAGTGGTGATTTTCGCCGCGCCGATTTGCAGATTTTGGCTGGTGATCGCCGCGCCCAAATCATGCAACAGGCCGGGCCGGTCACGCCCATTCACTTCCACCACGGTAAAGGTGGCGGAGGCGGAGTTATGTACTAGCACGCGCGGCGGCACCGTGAAGACCTGGGTGCGCGTCGGCCCGTTGCGTTGGGTTTTGAGGTCCGCCAGCGACTTCAGCCGCCCGGACAGCGCCTGTTCGATCAACACCGCCAAGCGCGCCAGCTTATCGGGCCGGTCGAAGGCTCCGCCCTCGGCGTCCTGCACCGAAAAACTATCTAAGACCATGCTATTGGCCAGGGTGAAAATCCGCGCATCGACGATATTGGCCCCGGCGACGGCCAGCGCCCCGGCGATGCGGGCGAAAACGCCGGGATGATCGCCGGTGTAGATGGTCACATCGGTCACGCCGCGCTTGGCATCGACCCGGGTTTCCACCGAGAGTGGCGCGCCGTCCAGCGTCGCCCGGCGAATCATGCGCGCGTGGCGGGCAAGGGCGGCGGGGTCGGCTGAGAGCCAGTAAGAGGGGGTGCCGAGGGCGATATGGGCGTCGAAATCCGCCACCGGCCAATCTTCCAGCAAGGCGCGCAGATCGGCTAACTGGGCCTGAGTGCGCCGCTCCAACGGGCTTACGCCTTCGACGGGTTCGGCGGTCAGTCGGGCTTCGGCGAGGCTATAGAGTTCGCGCAGCAGGCCTGCTTTCCAATTGTTCCACACCTTCGGGCCGACGGCGCGAATATCGGCGACGGTCAGAATCAGCAGCAGCTTTAGCCGTTCTGGCGATTGCACCAGATCGACGAAATCTTGAATGGACTGTGGGTCCTGCAAATCGCGGCGGAAGGCGGTATTGCTCATGGCGAGATGCCAGCGCACCAGCCAAGCGACGGTTTCGGTCTCCTCCGCCGTCAGCCCCAGGCGGGGGCAGAGCTTATTTGCCACCTCTTCACCTAGAATCGAATGGTCGCCGCCGCGCCCCTTGGCGATATCGTGCAGCATGACGGCGACATAGAGCGCCCGGCGCGAGACCAGCGTTGGGAATAGCGCGCTCGCCAGCGGCAGTTCGTCCTTGAGCTCGCCTTTTTCGATTCGCGCCAGAATGCCGATGGCGAACAGCGTATGCTCGTCCACGGTGAACACATGGTACATATCGTACTGCATTTGCGCGACGACGCGGCCAAAGTCCGGCACGAACCGGCCCAGAACCCCAGCTTCGTTCATCCGCCGCAGCGCTTGTTCCGGCTCCTTATGGGAGGCGAGCATTTCGAGGAACAGCCGGTTCGCTTCGGGATCGGTGCGCAGTTTGGCGTCGATCAGTTTCAGGTTTTGAGTGATGAGCCGCAGCGCGATGGGATGAATATCAAACCCCGTGCGGTCGGCTTCCCAAAACAGGCGAATAAGGTTCACCGGAGCACTCAAAAACGCTTCGGGCTCGCCGATGGAAAGGCGATTGCCCTCGACGATGAACCCGTCTTTTGCGTGTTTTTTGGTGCCGAACCAGCGCTGCAAGGCCGAGGCTTTCGGTTTGCGCTTCTGTTCGGCTTCCAGCGCGGCGCAGAAAATGCGCGTGAGATCGCCTACATCTTTGGCGACCAGAAAATAATGCTTCATGAAGCGCTCGACACCGCGCGATCCGGCGTGATCGGTATAGCCCATCGCGGCGGCAAGCTCGCGCTGCACGTCGAAGGTCAGGCGCTCCTCGGCGCGCCCGGCGAGATAATGCAGGTGGCAGCGGATGGTCCAGAAAAAGCCCTCGGCCTTGGTGAACTTATTGGCTTCGGAGGGGGTCAGCACCCCGCGCAAGGGCAGTTGCGCCACGTCTTCCACTTGATAGACGTATTTGGCAATCCAATAGAGCGTGTGCAAATCGCGTAACGCGCCTTTGCCTTCCTTGATATTCGGCTCCAGCACATAGCGGCTATCGCCTAAGCGCTCGTGGCGCTGATTGCGCTCGTTGAGCTTGGCTTCGACGAAATCGAGTGCAGTGCCGCTGACCACTTCGGCGGCAAAGCGGCGCTTCAAATCCTCGTAGAGCGCTTGATCGCCCCAAACGTAGCGCGCTTCCAAAAGGGCGGTGCGGATGGTTTGATCCTGCCGGGCCATGCGCAGGCATTCTTCCACCGAGCGCGTGGCGTGGCCGACCTTCAGCCCCAAATCCCACAGCATATAAAGCATATATTCGACGATCTGTTCGCCGACCGGCGTTTGCTTATAGGGCAGCACGAACAGCAGATCGACATCCGAAAAAGGCGCCATCTCGCCGCGTCCATAGCCGCCAACGGCAACGACCGACAGCCGCTCCGACTGCGTGGGATTATGGATTTGGTAGACGCGCAGCGTGGTATCATCATAGAGCACGCGAATGAGCTGATCGGTCAGATAGGCCATGGCGCGCGCGGCTTCGATCCCGCTGGCCCCGGCCATGAAGCGCCGCTTCACCTCGTCCCGCCCGTGCGCCAACGCCTGTTTCAACTCGGCGAAAACGGCGGCACGGCGGGCCGGGCCTTGCCCGTCGACGCGCGACAGAGCCGCCAGAGTTTGATCGAGGGCGCGCCGTTCAATAAGGGCACGACGGGCTTTGGGATAGGTTGGGTGGCGCTGCATGGAGTGAATTTAGCGCCTTTTGCCGCCGACGGAAACATCACACGAAACAACACACCATCCCGTGCAACGCGCGCGGGGGAATGGTAAGCTCCCGGCCATGAACAAAGAGGTATCGGCATGAGTGCGGCGTTAAACGCCAGTCTGAAACAGGCGATCATTGCAGCGCGCGGCGATAAGTCCGACGCGGCGCGGCGGCTGGTCGCCCTCGCCAAGCACGACCCGGCGGTGCTGCTGGCGCTGACGGAACCGTTCCTGCCCGGCATCGCGTTTGACGCGGTGAACAAGGTGTTGGCGCGGGCGGCGTCGAAAAGTGGCGTGCCCGATACCGGCGTGGCCCCGGCCCAAACGCGCGCGCCCTCGGCCCCCGCCCATAT
>NZ_LAJY01000417.1 GCF_000963705.1 Elstera litoralis
GGGTGGCGTCGACGCGCGGCCCGAGTTTTCTGCTGCTGCTGATCGGCGTGGCGCTGCTGAGTTTTCCGCGCGCCCATCGCCGGGTGACGCTGGCCGGGCTGGCGGCAGCGTTCGGCTCCTATCTGCTCACCGGCCACGCCGCCAGCGCGCCGCCCGATTGGCTGGCGAAACCCTTGCTGCTGGCCCATGTCACCTTTGCCGGATTCTGGATCGGCGCGCTGCCGCTGCTGGCGAAAGCCTTGGCGACGCCTAGCGCTTCGGCACGCTTGGCGCGTTTCTCGCGCTGGGCGCTTGTCCTCGTGCCGCTGCTACTGGCGGCGGGGGTGGGGCTGGCGCTGCTTCAGGGGATGACGCCATTCGGGCTGATCTTGCATCCCTATGGGCAATTGCTGTTATTGAAGCTGGTGTTCGTTGCGGGGCTGTTGGCGCTCGCCGCGTTAAACCGTTTGGTGCTGACCCCGCGCTTTGCCCGGCACGGCAAACCGACGCCCTTGCGCCGGTCGATCCTCGCCGAGGGGGGGATGATCGTCGGCCTGTTGCTCGCCACCGGCTTTCTGTCGCAAACGCCGCCGCCGCGCGCCGAGGATCACCACGCGCATGGGGGAACCGTCGCCGCCTCGGGCTACAGCAGCCTCACCCCCTTCGGCGACCGGTTGGCCCTCATCACCCTGACCCCGGCGAAGATCGGCCCGAATGAGTTGCGCCTGCTGGTGACGGATTTAGAAGGCACGCCGCGCCCGCCGTTGGAAGCGGTGGCCGTCTTCAGCCTGCCCGACGCCGGACTCGAAAACCTGCGCCGCCCGCTGGCGCGCGAGGGCGACGGTTTCCGCTTTTCCCCGCTGGTGCTGCCGATTGCGGGGGCGTGGCAGGTCGACATCGAGGTGCTCGTGACGGATTTCGAAAAGCGCAGTTTGCGTTTCAGCATTTCGATTCAGCCCTGAGCCGCCTCCTCCAATAACCACGCCCGCAACGCCCGCAATCGCGGCGTGTCCGCCCGCGCCGGGGGGCAGACCAGCCAATAGGCCCCCCCTTGCAGGGACGACACGTCGAAAAGCCTCACCAGGCGTCCGGTATCGAGGTGATCGGCGACCAGGATCGGGTCGAGCACGGCGGCGCCCAGACCCTGCAACGCGGCCTGGATGACCAGCGAGCGCGTATCGAACACCGGCCCGGCGCTGGGCTCGAAGCCCGGGGTGCTGGTGAGCCCCGCTGCGACGGCCCAGAGCGCCCAATCATCCCGCCGCAGCCGCGCGTGCAAGCGCTTCACTTTCAGGAGATCGGCAGGCGTCGCCAAACTTTGGGCGAGGGTGGGGGTACAGACGGGCACCAGGGTTTCCGCGAACAGCCGCGTCACATTCTGGCCCGACCATTCCTCCCCGGTGCCGTAGCGAATGGCGCAATCGAACCCGTCGCGGTCGATCTCGGTCGGGTTGGAACTGGTGGCGATGCGCACGTCGATATCGGGGTGCTGGCCTTGGAAATGCGGCAGGCGCGGAATGAACCAATGCATCGCGAAGGTGGAGAGCATGCTGATCGCAATCACGCCCTCGGTTTTGCGGTCGGCGAGGGCGGCCACCGCGTCGGCCAGATGATCGAAGCCCAGAGTGAATCCGGGCAACAGCAGCGCCCCTTCCTCCGACAGGCGCAGCCCGCGCGGCGAGCGCAGGAAGAGCGGCACGCCCAAAACCTCCTCCAAATGGCGGATTTGGTGACTGACGGCCGAAAGGGTGACGTTCAATTCCTCCGCCGCTGCCGAGAAAGACAGGTGGCGGGCGGCGGCTTCGAAGGCCCTTAGAGCATTCAGCGGCGGCAAGCGGCGGTGGCGGTGACGCAGGGGCATGAGAAAATCTACAGACCCGCTTAAGATAATTCAACTTGCCCTGCGGGCCTAAGCGCCGTTTCATCGGCCCCAACGAGAAAACCAGTATGAAGGGATCGGGCCATGACGCACTTGCGCACTTTGTTCGACAAAAATTTGGGACAGCCACATCGTCGAAGCGGCGGCGGATGGCACCACCACGCTCTATATCGACCGGCATTTGGTGCATGAAGTCACCAGCCACAGGCGTTCGAAGGCCTGCGCGTTGCGGGCCGCAAGGTGCGCCGCCCGGATGCGACCTTCGCCGTCGCCGACCATAATGTGCCGACGACCGACCGCAGCCAAGGCATCGCCGACCCGGAATCGCGGCTCCAGGTTGAAACCCTGGCCGATAATGCCAAGGATTTCGGCGTCAGCTACTTCGGTATGGACGATGTGCGCCAGGGCGTCGTTCACATCATGGGGCCGGAACAGGGGCTCACCCTGCCGGGCATGACGATTGTCTGCGGCGATAGCCACACCTCCACCCACGGCGCGTTCGGCGCGCTGGCCTTCGGCATCGGCACGTCGGAAGTCGAACATGTGCTCGCCACGCAAACCCTAGTGCAGAAGCGCGCTAAGAATATGCGCATTTCGGTGGAAGGCGATTTGCCGCCGGGCGTGACGGCAAAGGATCTGATCCTCGCCATCATCGGCACCATCGGCACCGCCGGCGGGACCGGCTATGTCATCGAATTTGCCGGGAAGGCGGTTCAGGCGCTCTCGATGGAAGGCCGCATGACGGTCTGCAATATGACCATCGAAGGCGGCGCGCGCGCCGGGCTGATTGCCCCGGACGAAACCACCTTCGAATACCTGAAGGGCCGCCCGTATGCGCCGAAGGGCGCGGCGTTCGAGCAGGCCGTTGCTTATTGGAAAACGCTGCCCAGCGATGAGGGCGCGCATTACGATAAGGAAATCATCCTCGACGCGACCAAGCTCGTCCCCTTCGTCACCTGGGGCACTAGCCCGGAAGACGCCGCGCCGATTACCGCGAGCGTGCCGAACCCGGCGGATGTGGCTGATGCGGGCAAGCGCGCCGCTATCGAACGCTCGCTCGCCTATATGGGCCTCACGGCGGGAACGCCCTTGAGCGAGATCACCGTGGATCGCGTCTTCATCGGCTCCTGCACCAATGGCCGCATTGAAGATTTGCGCGCGGCCGCCGAGGTCGCCAAGGGCCGCAAAGTCGCGGCGGGTGTGTCGGCGATGGTAGTGCCGGGCTCGGGGCTGGTCAAGGAACAGGCCGAACAGGAAGGGCTCGATAAGATCTTTTTGGAAGCTGGGTTTGAATGGCGCGAGCCGGGCTGCTCCATGTGCCTTGCCATGAATGCGGACCGATTGGAGCCGGGCGAACGCTGCGCCTCCACCTCCAACCGCAATTTCGAAGGCCGTCAGGGCCGGGGCGGGCGCACCCATCTCGTCGGCCCGGCGATGGCGGCAGCGGCGGCGGTCACGGGCCGTTTGACCGACGTGCGCGCGCTCGTCGGCTAAGGGCGCGGAATGAGCCCGATGGCAAACCCAGGGCGGCGGTTGCTGGCGGGTCTGATCGATCTGCTGGCGGTGATGCTGATTGTCGTGGTGGTGACGCTCGTTCTGAGTGTCGCTATTACCGTTGGCACCGCCTCGGATGAGGAGAAGCAGGCCGTGGCCTTTTGGGGCGCGCGGATTATGCTGATCGCCCTGCCCTGGCTCTATTTCGCGCGGCTGGAACGCGCCTTGGGCTTTCAGACCTTCGGTAAATCGGCCCTGGGGCTCGAAGTGCGGCGGACGAATGGCGAGCCTTTGGGCTTCCCCCGCGCCGCTTTGCGCGCACCGCTCAAGCTGGTGCTGATCTGGTCCTGGCCCCTGGTGTTTCTCGGTCAAGCCCCGCTTTACGACCGTTTTCTCTCGACCCAAGTTGTCGCGCGCGCCGCGTAGCGCCCGCCCTGGAGATCCATAATGCAGCCTTTCACCACGCTCACCGGAATCGCAGCCCCGCTGGCGCTCATTAATATCGATACCGATATGATTATTCCGAAGCAGTTTCTGAAGACTATCAAGCGCACCGGCTTGGGGAAGAACCTGTTCGATGAAATGCGCTTCACGCAGGAAGGCCAGGAAATCCCCAGCTTCGTGCTGAACCAGCCCGCCTATCGGCAGGCCAGCATTCTCGTGACCGGCGAGAATTTCGGCTGCGGCTCCAGCCGCGAGCATGCCCCCTGGGCGCTGGCCGATTTCGGCATTCGCTGCATCATCGCCGCGAGCTACGCCGATATTTTTTATAACAATTGCTTCAAGAACGGCATTCTGCCCATCGTTCTGCCCCAGGCCGACGTCGATAAGCTGATGGACGATGCGCGCAACGGTGCCAACGCCCGCCTCACCGTCGATCTCGAAACCCAGACCATCACCCGCCCCGATGGCTCCACCGTGAACTTCGAGGTCGATGCGTTTCGCAAGAAATGTTTGCTGGAAGGGCTCGATGATATTGGCCTGACGCTGGTCAAAGGCGCTAAGATCGATACTTACGAAGAAGCAACCAAAAAGAGCCAGCCCTGGCTGTTCGCTTCTTAATTCGGAATATTTTGGAGGGGAACCGTCAATGACTGCGAATAAATCGCTTCTTATTCTACCGGGCGACGGGATTGGCCCGGAAGTCATGCGCCAAGTGCGCCGGGTGATCGATTGGATGGCCAAGCGCCGCTCGGTCAGCTTCGATGTGACCGAGGGTCTTGTCGGCGGCGCGGCCTATGAGGCCCACGGCACACCGCTGAAAGACGAAACGATGGCCGACGCGCTGAGCGCCGATGCCGTGTTGCTCGGCGCGGTCGGTGGGCCGAAGTGGGACCAGCTTCCCTACGATAAGCGCCCGGAACGCGGCTTGTTGCGCCTTCGTAAGGAAATGGACCTCTTCGCCAACCTGCGCCCGGCGGTGGTCTATCCCGGCCTGGTCGATGCCTCGGCCCTGAAGCCGGAGCTGGTGCGCGATCTTGATATTCTCATCGTCCGCGAACTGACGGGCGGCGTTTACTTCGGCGAGCCGCGCGGCATCACCACGCTGCCGGACGGCCAGCGCCGGGGCGTGAATACGCAAGTCTATACGACGAACGAAATCATCCGCGTCGCCAAGGTCGCCTTCGAACTCGCCCGCAAGCGCCAGAGCCGTCTGCATTCGGTCGAAAAGGCCAATGTGATGGAATCGGGCGTGCTGTGGCGCGAGGAAGTGCAGAAGCTGCACGATTCGGATTATACCGACGTTCAGCTTGAACATATGTACGCCGATAATTGCGCCATGCAGTTGGTGCGCCAACCGAAACAGTTCGACGTGATCGTCACCGATAATCTCTTCGGCGATATTCTCTCGGATTGCGCCGCCATGCTCACCGGCTCGCTCGGGATGCTACCCTCGGCCTCCTTCGGCGCTCCCGACGCCTCGGGCCGCCGCAAAGCCATGTACGAGCCCGTCCACGGCTCGGCCCCGGACATTGCGGGCCGCGACGTGGCCAACCCGCTCGCCACCATCCTCAGCTTCGCCATGATGCTGCGCTATTCGTTCGATATGGATGAAGACGCCGATCTGATCGAAAAAGCGGTAAAAACCGTGCTGGCCTCCGGCATTCGCACCGGCGACATCATGGGGCCGAACACCGCCCGCGTGTCCTGCTCGACGATGGGGGAAACCCTGGTGCGCGAATTGGATAAGATGGCGGCGTAAGACGGGCTGATTTCTGTTGGGCTACCGCCCAAACCCGTCCGGGGCGATGCCCCGGCCCCCCTTTATTTTTAATATAAAAGAAGAGGGGTTCGGGGAGCTTGCTCCCCGAGCGGGTGCGGGCGGCAGCCCGCCGTTAGCTCTTCAAACCCTGCACCCGAAATAAGAAAAACACCTTCGCATAATCCTTCGCCAGCGGAATGGTGATCCGACCCACGGGCTCCGCCGTTTCGAAGCGCGCCAGCGCATCCGGGGTTTCGTGGCGGGTGACGTAGAGGATCGTGTCGCGGCGGAAGTCTTCGATGCGGGTGGTCAGCTCGAAATGGTTCTGGATCAGCCCGTCCGGGTTCCATTGCACTTGCAGCGCGGGCGGGCGGACGTAGAAGGACAGCAGGGCGAACAGCATGCGCTCGTCGGTCATTAGCACCGCGCCGGGCATTTGCTGAAGCGCTTGGCGCACGGCTTTGCCTAAGGCAGGGCTGCCCATGACGGCTTTCAGGGCCGGGTCGGTCCTGCGGGTCAGCTCGATGCCCGCAAGCTTAGCGAGATCGTGATAGGCGTAGCCGACGCCCATCAGCAGCCCGTGGAGGGCGAGGCTGGCGGGGATGATCCAGCGCCAGCGCGCCCGGTCGAGGGTCAGCGCCACCACCAGCACCGAGGCCGACACATAGGCCGTCGCGGCCCAATTGGCGTTGGCGCGCGACAGAAAGGCGACGGTGAGCATTACCGCCAGCGGCGGCAGGGCGAAAGCGGCGAGCAGGCCCAGGCGCTCATCCGGCAAACGGCGGGTGAGGATCGGGCGGAAGAGGAGCGCCGCAATCGCCACGGCTAACACCGGGAACAGCAGCGGCCCAAACACGCCAAACTGTCCGCCGATGAACTCGGCCAATTTCGCCGGGTGAATAAGCGAGCCGCCCAAATTGGCGTTGGCGGCGGTATGGCTGATGGTGGCGAACTGGTGCTGAGCGTTCCACCAGATATTCGGGGAAAAAACGACTAGGGCGAAGGCCGCCGCCGCCCAGAGGCGGCGGTTGGTCCACAGGTCGCGCCGCCACAGGATCATATGCAGCGCCATGCCGCCGAGGAAGAAGAGCATGGCGTATTTCGCCAGCATCCCAAGGCCGACTGCGCCGCCGAGCACCAGCCACCAGCGCGGCTGCGGCTTGGGCTCTAGCACCTGAAGATAGGCGTAGAGCGCGACGGCCCAGCACAGCAGCAAGGGCACGTCGGTCGACATAATCAGGCTCGAGAAAGCGACCGCCGGCAGCAGCCCGTAGGTGAGCGCGCTATAGAAGCCGATGCGCGGCTCGAACAGTTTTTCGCCGATGCGATAGATCACCAAGGCTGTCGCAAAATGCAGAAACGGTGACGCGAACCGCACGCCGAATTCGCGGTCGCCTAAAATGGCGGTGGTGAGGGCAATGATCCAGGAGAGCAGCGGCGGCTTCGAGTAATAGCCCCAATCCAGGTCCTTCGACCATAGCCAATACTGCGCCTCGTCGCCATGCAGCGGGTAATATTCGCCCGACAGAACCACCATCCGCACGGCGGTTAGAAAAAACAGCAGGCTGAGCGCGAGCCCGAAGGAATG
>NZ_LAJY01000418.1 GCF_000963705.1 Elstera litoralis
CCCTGCCTTGCAGAACGCGCCTTGGCATTTAAGCAGTCTCCATTCGGAAAGCGACCCTTTTAGCGGGTCGCGGCCCGTTCCGCCAGCACTGTTTTGATGCGAGCTACTTGGCGTCGCACATGGCGGACCCGCGCCGTGTTTTCGAGCTGACCGCTCGCCTGTTGAAAGCGCAGATTGAACTGCTCTTTCTTGAGGTTGACCAGCTCATCCTTGAGCTGGTCATCGGTCTTTACGCGAATATCGTCGGCCATCGTTAAGCCTCCTCGCCGAGGCGCTGAACGAACTTAACGCCCACCGGCAGCTTTGCGGCAGCCAGTTCGAACGCACGTTCAGCGATCTCGCGTGGCACACCGTCCATTTCGAACATGATGCGACCCGGCTTAACGCGGGCGACCCAAAATTCCGGCGAGCCCTTACCGGAGCCCATGCGGACTTCGGCAGGCTTCGACGAAACCGGAACGTCCGGGAACACGCGGATCCAGATACGACCCACGCGGCGGATATGACGCGACATAGCGCGACGGGCCGCTTCGATCTGACGGGCCGTGATCCGGCCCGGTTCCAGCGACTTCAGGCCGAACGACCCGAAAGCCAACTGAGTTCCGCCCTTGGCATTGCCGTGGATGCGGCCCTTATGGGCCTTGCGGAACTTTGTGCGCTTTGGCTGCAACATCGTTTTATTCCCCTAGCCTTAGCGCGTCGGCTGCTGTTCAGCAGCGCGCTTGTCCTGGGCCATCGGGTCGTGCGCCATTACTTCACCCTTGAAGATCCACACTTTGACACCGCAGATGCCATAGGTGGTCTTCGCGGTACCGACGCCGTAATCGACTTCGGCCCGCAGAGTGTGCAACGGCACGCGGCCTTCGCGATACCATTCCATCCGAGCGATTTCGGCCCCGCCGAGACGGCCCGAGCAGTTGATCCGAATGCCTTGGGCACCCAGACGCATCGCCGCCTGAACGGCGCGCTTCATGGCGCGACGGAAAGCAACGCGGCGTTCCAACTGCTGAGCAATGCTCTCGGCCACCAACTTCGCATCAAGCTCCGGCTTGCGGATTTCGACGATGTTGAGGCTGACTTCGCTCTTCGTGAACTTCGACAGTTCAAGACGCAGCTTTTCGATGTCCGCGCCCTTCTTGCCGATCACCACACCCGGACGCGCCGAGTGAATGGAGATACGGGCCTTCTTGGCCGGACGCTCGATGATGACGCGGCTGATGCCGGCCTGAACGAGACGTTCAAACAGCATCTTGCGCAGCTTCAGGTCCTGGTGCAGCAGGGCTGCATATTCTTTGCTGGCGTACCAACGCGAATCCCAGGTGCGATTGATCCCGAGCCGAAGCCCGATCGGATTGACTTTTTTGACCCAT
>NZ_LAJY01000419.1 GCF_000963705.1 Elstera litoralis
AATATGTGCCGCAGAACCCGAAGTTTAATTTTGCAGACTGCAAATTTAAACGCAAAACGCAAAGTAGAAATCAGGGTTTTTATGAAAATTGCTTGGCATAAATTTTGAAATTAGGCCGAACACAGACAGTGATGACCCGCTCTTACGGGAGCGCCGGATAGGAGAAAGAATAATGACAACAGTCGCACACAGCCGTCGCCGCTATGGTGGTACGGCGCGCGCTCCCCATCAACGCCATGATAAGCGTTATACCAATCCTGCGCTCAAAGTCGCTGTCTGCGGCACGGCTCATGTGGCGGTGGATTGGGGATTAGGGGGGTTTCGGTTGGCGCAGTTTTTCTCGCTACTGCCGCTCGGCACCCAGCTCGATGGTGTCATTCTGGATGGAAATGACGATCCGATTGCAGCCTTTGTGGTCGAGTTAGTCGGGCGCGGCGGGATCGATGAGCCCGCGCGGTTCCGGTTCCAGAGTTTGCCCGATGAAACTTTCGATGTATTGCAGGCGATGATTCTCAGCGCGCGTTAGGGCTCACCTGAATGAAGAGGCGGCGCTCAGCGTGCCGCCATTTCTTCCCAGGCCTGCTTTTTTCGATAAATGGTGGAGGGGGCAACCTCCAGTAACGCTGCTGCGCGCGGAATATTGCCATCGCAAGCGGCGATAGCCCGCTCGATTGCGTCCTTCTCAATGCGCCAGAGCGGGCCGACGGCGACGGCGGCCGGGGCGGACGATAAAAACGCCCGGACTGGAAGCGCTTGCGCTGGCGACGGGCGGGACAACGGGCCGCGCGATCGTCAAGCCGGGGGTGAGCGGCGGCGGGAGCATATCCAGGCCCACCTGCTTACCATCATTGAGAACAACAATGTTGCGAATGACATTTTGTAACTGTCGCACATTGCCCGGCCAGGCGTAATTTTTAATAATCGTTTCTACTTCGGGTAAGAATCCCCCGAATTCCTTAGATTCTTCTTTGGAATATTGCAGCAGAAGCGCGCGGGCAATTTCGATCACGTCATCGTCGCGGTCGCGCAAGGGCGGCAAATGAATGGGAATAACGTGAAGACGGTAATAAAGATCTTCGCGGAAGCGCCCCTCCTCCACCTCGGTTTGCGGATTCCGGTTGGTGGCGCAGAGAATACGAATATCGACCTTTTCAACCTTGCTGCCGCCAACCCGGGTAAAACTGCCGGTTTGCAAGAAGCGAAGCAATTTGGTTTGCAGGTTCAGGTCCATCTCGCAGAGTTCATCGAGGAAGAGGGTGCCGCCGTCGGCGCGGCTGGCGGCCCCATCCCGGTCCGCCGTTGCGCCCGTAAAAGCGCCTTTGACGTGCCCGAAAACTTCCGATTCGATCAAATCTTTGGGAATGGCCCCGCAGTTAATGGCAATGAAGGGTTTGGCGCGCCGTGGGCTGGCCCGGTGAATCGCCTCGGCGCAGACTTCCTTCCCCGTTCCCGATTCGCCCGTAATGAACACGGTTGCTTTGCTCGTGGCCGCATTCTCGATAATGCGATACACGGGCTGCATTGGCAGGGACGAACCGATGAAGCCGTGAAAACGGCTGCGCCCCATATCGTCACGGAAACTATTGACCAGCGTCCGTAAGCGGTGCTGCTCCAGCGCGTTGCGCACGGTGACGATGAGGCGCTCGGCCGAAAATGGCTTAACGATAAAATCCGCCGCCCCGGCCTGCATGGCCTCAACGGCGGTATTGATCGATCCATGCGCGGTAATGACGACGACGGCGGTCGGCAGTTCTTCCTGCTTGATCGCCCGTAAAATCTCGATTCCCGCCATATCCGGTAACTGCAAATCGAGAATCACGAGTTTCGGCAGATGGCCGCGTACATAATCCTGCGCGTCGCGGCCAAGGCTGAGATGGGTTGACGCAAATCCCGCTTTCCGCAGGAACTCGCGGTAGACATTCGCCAGCGAGGGAACGTCTTCCACGAGCAAGATATCGGGGCGGTCAGTATGATCCATGCGTTTACGGTTTTCCCCCTGCGCGCCGTTCCGGGTAGCATAAGCGCTTATTTGCACAAGGGTAAAGCAGAGGGGTTTAACAAGCTCCTAATGCCCGCGCCCCGTGACGACGACGAGCACGGTGCGGAGGACAATCATTGCATCCATTGCCAGCCAGTGCCGAGCTTTTGTGAGGGATAGGGCGTAGGCGTGGTCGTACCCCACTTTGCAGCGCGTATCTTCCACGGTTTCATCATAACCTTGATAGACTTGCGCCAATCCGGTAATGCCGGGCCGCACGCCGTAAACCCGCTCGGAAAAGAAGGGAATAGAGTTTTCAAGGCGGGGGACAATTCCGGGCCGCTCCGGGCGCGGGCCGATCAGCGACATATCGCCCTTCAGTACGTTCAAAAGCTGCGGAATTTCGTCAAGGCGGGTTTTGCGCATGAAGCGCCCGACGCGGGTGACGCGCGGATCGTTTTTCGTGGCCCACACCGGCCCCGTTTTGGCTTCGGCATTCACGCCCATGCTGCGGAATTTAATCATGTAAAACAGCTTGGTTTTCTGGGCCGTGCTTTCCCCCACGCGTAATTGCCGAAACAGGATCGGGCCGGGGCTATCGAGCCGGATGGCGAGGGCGATGAGCGGTAAAACGGGGGCGGTGAGGGCGAGGCCGACCAAGGCCCCCATCACATCCACAAACCGTTTGCCATACCGTACACTGGCGGGCTGATGGCTGAGAACGGGCGGGGCCGTGCTGCGGTCCCAGTCGGCGGCGAGGGTTTCGAGCGTTAGATCGTCGGTCATGGGGAAAATTCCTAATCGGCAGAGGGAAGAGAGATGCGGCGCCAGGGGGCACGGTGGCGGCCGAGCAGAAAGCGCGCGGCGCCAATGGCCCCCGCGAGATGGCCGCGAACGAGATAATCGATCAGGGCTGACGCGCGGCGGATCGGGGACGGGCATAGGCTTGAGCGCTTCAGGACCGGGGACAGAAGCCCTAAGGCGTAGCCCGCGACCTGCATCGCAAAAATGCTGCCAAAGACTAGCGAGCCGTCGGCGGCCAGCAGCCCTGTGCCGACGAGTGCCCAGAGCATGGCAATCGGCATCAGGGGACGGGAGCCTTTTCCCGACAGAAAGAGAAAGGCCAAGATCGGGCGGCGCGGGTTCAATAGTCCGGGCAGTCTTACGAGCTGTTGAAGATTTCCGGTTCCAATGCGAATACGGCGGCGGAAATCTTGCGGCTCGGAGGTGGGATCGAGTTCGAGCGCGGTAATCTCGGGGTCGTAAACACCCCGGCCACCGTGCGCAATCGCGCCCATCGCCAACAGAAAATCATCGTTCACGCTATCGGGCGGCAAGGGGCGTAGCGCGCTCTTCCGAACCGCAAAGCCTGCGCCATGCGCGCCAATTGGGGCAGCGAGCAGGGATTCGCGGAACAGCGTTGTCGTTTGCCGGTGCCACCAGCGGGCTTCGCCGGGGTTTTTGGGCGACAAGAGTTGGTAGCAACTGCTGACAAGGGCGCAGTTTGGATTGGAAAACCATCCGGCAATCCGCTGAAGCGCGTCGATCGAGAGCAGCGCCGAGGCATCTGAGAAGAGAATGATGCTGCCTGTGACGAGCGGAAAAGCTTCGTTCAAAACGGCGACTTTCCCGCGATTTTCCGCAAAGCGGATCAGCCGGAAGCTAACGCCCTTAAGGGCGTCGGTATCGGCGGCCCGGGCGGCCTGCGCGCTGGTATCGTCGGGCGAGCCATCGTCCAGCACCAGAATTTCAAGCTTCTCGGGCGGATAGAGTAACGCCGCGCAATTCGCGATCTTGGCTGCGATAAACGGCGCTTCCCGATAGGCTGGAATGACAATGCTGACGCGCGGTAACGCATCTGGCGTTACGACCGGCGGTGCATCGGCAATATGCTTCCGGGTCAGGGCTCTCAGCAGAAGCGAATAACCCGCATGGTGATAGACGGTGGCAGCCAGCGCAGCCAGCGTCGAAATTTCGAGGGCTGAGGTCATTGAATGGGTTCCCCGACGGCTAAACGCTCGTAGGCGCGTTGGGTGGTTTTCAGCGAATAGCGGGCCAGAACCTCAAGACGCCCGAGCGACCCCATCCCCGCCCAAGCGGCAGGGCCGAGGGCGAGAAGCTCCATCAGCGCGACCTGAAGGGCAACGCTCTTTTCGGGGGGATGAGAATGCCCGCCCCCGTCGCTAGGGCTGCGGGAACGCCGCCGACCGAGGTGGCAATAATCGGCAGCCCGCAGGCTTGCGCTTCCAGCAGGGCCAAGGGCAGCCCCTCGGCGCGCGACGGAAGGCAGAATACGTCGAGCGCCCGCAGAACTGCGGCGCTATCACTCACGAGCCCCAGAAAATGCACGCGGTGCGCCACGTTCAATGCGCGCGCCTGGGCTTCGAGCGCCGGGCGCGCGCTGCCGTCCCCGGCCAGAATAAGATGGCAAGTGTCCGGCAAGCCCGCCGTTGCGGCGATCAGCAGATCATGCCCCTTCACCGTTTCCAGGCGTCCGACACTGCCGATCATGATGGGCACATTGGGCAGGCCAAGCCGCCGCCGCTCCACCAGTTTGCCCGCGATCCCGTCAACGGGGCGAAAATGCTCACTGTCCACGCCATTATACAGAATCTGCGGGCGCGTTCCGATGTGATGGGCAATCGCATCGCCAATCGCGTCGGTCACGGCGAGCGGTGTGGGCGCGGCAAGGCCAAGGGCGGTGCGATAAACGCACTGCGGACGGCGCGCCTCAAGGCTCCAACTATCATGATCGACATGCAGCCGGTGCCGAATCCCCCGCATCCGCGCCGCGACCCCCCCATAGATCAAAGGGCCAAGCCCGTGCGAACAGCAGGCGGTCGCCTCTAATTCCCGGAGGACGCGGGCGAGGCGCAGGAACAGGCGCGGCTGAAAGCCGGGGCGCTTATCCAGCGCAATGATTTGGGGGCGAATGTCGGCCAAACGCGGCCAAGCACTCACCAACTCCTCAACCGAGCCGTCAAGGCTGATGATCGTTCGCCGCAAGCCGTCCACGACGGGCGGCGCCGTGACCAGGGCGACGACCAGCGCTTCGATCCCCCCCGGCGCGAGACGCTGCACAACATGGACAAGGTGCGGATTGGCACTGGGAAGGTGAAAGGGCGGCATGGCGAAAATCCTGAAAAAACCAAGGCCGTCTCGAAACCGCAACCGGCATGCCAGGCCTTAAGGGGCTTTCGAGCGGAGTTTTTACGGTTTTGGATTGCAAAATGCGAACGGGGGCGGGGTTTGCGGTTGCAGCTTGCGATTTGCACGCGGTTTGCGCCTCAAAATGGCCCGAATCGCGTCGGCATGGGCTTTGCGCTAGGGGGAGCATCCATCCAACTGAGGAGATGACTCATGGCCCATACTTACTTTCTGAGCGGTTCTTTCGATGCCGAAGCCGCGACCGCCAAGCGCGCCGAACTCGAAGCCCTATCGAATAGCGATACCGAAGTTCGGCTCGATCTGTCGGAAGTCGATTTTCTCGATAGCTCGGGCGTCGGTGCGATTGTCTTTCTCTATAAGCGTCTCTCGCACGCAAAATCG
>NZ_LAJY01000042.1 GCF_000963705.1 Elstera litoralis
CCGTGCCGGTGATTACCGAGCCGCATTTCGCGAACCGCCAACTAAGCCCACCTACCCGCCCCGCGCCGCCGCGCTCGACCAACAGGGGGAAGCCCTCGTGCGCGTCCGCGTCGGCCCGGACGGCGATCAAGAAGAGGTGCTGCTGTGGCGCAGTTCCGGCTTCGAGTTGCTGGACCGCGCCGCCCTCGCCACGGTCCGCCGCTGGCGGTTCGAGCCCTACCGGCGCGATGGCGTTGCCTTCGCCGCCTGGGTGCAAGTGCCTATCCGTTTCACGCTGAATTGATCTTTCCCGCAAGGAGCCTCGTTATGACCGCCATTGTCACCCCCTCCGCCAGCCCGACCGCAAGCCCCCTCGGGTTAGACACGCTCGCGGCGCGCCATGCCGAGCTTCTCGCGCAAGAAACCGGCTTGCGCCGCCGCAGCGCCGCCGACCGTTTGGGCGTTTCGGAACTGGAACTGCTGCTGGCGGGCGGCGATGGGGCCGTCACCGCGCGCCTGCGCCCGGAGTTCAAAGATATTCTGGGGCGCGTCCCCAGCCTTGGCCCCGTGATGGCGCTGACGCGCAACGAGAGTATCGTTCACGAGAAAACCGGCCCCTATAACGCCCCCTCCTTTGACGGGATGGTCGGGCTAGTCTTGGGCGATGAAATCGACTTACGCATTTTCCTTTGGGCCTGGGCACACGCCGTCGCCGTGACCGAAAGCAGCCCGCGCGGCGACCGCAATAGTCTGCATTTCTTCGATAAAGCGGGTGGTGCGCTGCATAAGATTTATTTGGTCGAGGGCAGCGATCTTGCAGCCTTCGAAGCCCTCGTCGCTGCCTTCGTCCTGGCCGACCCGGCCCCGCTGGCCCTGGAAGCCTTAGCCCCGGCCAAAACCCCGCTGGCCGATAGCGCCATCGATCAAGCCGGT
This sequence comes from Elstera litoralis, assembly GCF_000963705.1. Classification (GTDB taxonomy): domain Bacteria; phylum Pseudomonadota; class Alphaproteobacteria; order Elsterales; family Elsteraceae; genus Elstera; species Elstera litoralis. The sequence continues at coordinate 913 of NZ_LAJY01000042.1, forward strand.
TTCGTCGCCGGATGGGATGGGCTGAAAGATACCCATGAGTTTCACGGGCTGCTGATGCGCTTCAAGCTCGCCCGCCAGCAGGCCTTGCGCCTCGCTGGGGAAGCACGCGCGCGGCCCGTCGCCCCGCTCAGCCTGCGCGCCGTGCTGGAAGCCGCCGCCAGTGCCGAAACGCCGATCATGGTCTTCGTTGGCAATCCGGGGATCATTCAGATTCATACCGGCCCGGTGACGAAACTGCTGGCGACCGGCCCCTGGTTCAATGTGCTCGATCCCGCCTTCAATCTGCATATTCTGGAGCCGGCGATTACCCACGCCTGGGTTGTTTATAAGCCGACCGACGATGGCACCATCACCTCGCTCGAACTGTTCGATGCCTCGGAAACCATCGTCGCTTCACTGTTCGGCAAGCGTAAGCCCGGCCAAGCGGAAGACCCGGCGTGGCGTGCCCTGGTCGCGGGCGCTGCGACCCTGGGCGCGCAATGAGACGCGCCCTTCTGCCGCTGCTGGCGGGGCTGATCGCCCTGCCCGCGGTCGCGCCGAGCCCCGGATCGTCTCGGCGGGCGGCACCGCCACCGAGATCGTCTATGCCTTGGGCGCGCAAAAAGGCTTGATCGGCACCGATACCACCAGCCTTTTCCCGCCCGAAGCGCAGAGTCTGACCAGCATCGGCTACGTTCGCAATCTGTCGGCGGAAGGCGTCGTGTCGCTCAATCCGACGCTGGTGATCGCCGCCGCCGAAGCCGGGCCACCGCCGATTCTGGCGCAGATCAAAACCGCCGGGATTCCCGTGCTGGCGCTGGCCGATGGCTTCACGGAAGAGGCGGTGCTGACCCGCATCGGCCAAATCGGCGACGCGCTTGGCAAAACCCCGGAAGCCGCCAAGCTGCAAGACGCCGTCCGCCGCGATCTTACCGCCGTTCGGGCCGCGCTCGCTCCCATCAAAAGACCGCCCGAAAGTGCTGTTCGTGCTCAGCGCTGCGCGCGGCCTCGTGGTCGCGGGCGAGAATAGCTCCGCCGGAACGATGATCGAGCTTGCGGGCGGGCAAAACGCGGTGCGCGGTTTCACCGGCTATAAGCCGCTCACCCCCGAAGCGGTGCTGGCCGCCGCCCCCGATTTCATTCTAACCGCCAGCCACGTGGTCGCGGCCCTCGGGGGGATTGAGGCGCTGACCAAGCACCCCGATCTATCGCTCACACCCGCAGGAAAAACCGGGCGGATTATCGTTCGCGATGCCCTTTTCCTCCTCGGCTTCGGTCCCCGCCTGGGCGAGGCCACGCTCGATCTCGCCCGTGCCCTGCATCCAACCGCCGGGCTGCCGAAGCTGGCTTCCTTACCATGACCGACGCGAGCCTCGCTCTGCCCATGCCTGCGGGAAAATTGCGACGACCAGCCTGATGCTGGGATTGGTCCTGCTGCTGGCGCTGCTGCTAATTCTGTCCTTGGGGATTGGCGCAGTGAAACTCTCCCCCTGGCAGGTGCTGCGCGCGCTGCTCGATCCTGTCGCCGACGAGCGCGCCGCTCTGGTTTTGCAGGCGATTCGCATTCCCCGCACGCTGCTGGCCGCCCTCGTTGGCGCGTGTCTGGCGGGCGCGGGCGCAGCGATGCAGGGGTTATTCCGCAATCCGCTGGCCGATCCGGGGTTGATCGGCGTTTCCAGCGGGGCGGCCTTGGCAGCAGTCGCGGCGATTGTCTTTGGCGGGCGGTTTCCCCTCTTCGCCGGACCGGCCTTGGTGCCGCTCGCCGCCTTCATCGGGAGCCTGCTGGCGACCGGGGCGACGCTGCTGCTGGCCCAGCGCTTTCAAAGCGGGACCGTCCGCGCCTCCAGCGTTGCCGGGTTGCTGCTGGCGGGCCTTGCCATGACCGTCATCACAATGGCCGGGGTCGGGTTCATGACCTACCTCTCTGACGACCGGCAGATGCGCGATATCACCTATTGGTCGCTCGGCAGTGTCGCCAGCGGCGGCTGGCGCGGCGTGAGCTGGGTGCTTCCCGCCGCGCTGCTCTCCCTCGGCGGGCTACTGACCAGGCGCGCAAGCTCGATGCCTTAGCCTTGGGGGAGCGCGAGGCGGCGCATTTGGGGGGTTCGGGTCGGGGCGGCTGCGCCTGCGGCTCGTCATCGCCGCCGCGCTCGGCGTTGGCGCCGCCACCGCCTTTTGCGGCGTGATCGGGTTTCTCGGACTGCTCGCCCCCCATCTGGCGCGGATGCTCTTAGGGGCGGGCCACCGCTTCGTGCTGCCGGGATCGATGCTGATCGGTGCCGCGCTGCTGGTGCTGGCCGATATCGGCGCGCGCACGCTGCTGGCCCCGGCGGAACTGCCGGTTGGGCTGCTGACCAATCTGATCGGCGGCGGCTTTTTTATGTGGCTGCTGCTGCGCAAACGCGGCGGGGAGATTGTATGATCCAGGCCCAGAACCTCGGCCTCAGCTTAAGCGGTAAGGCCATTCTGCGCGATCTGTCCTTCACGCTCACGCCGGGGACGGTGACGGCGGTGCTGGGCGCGAACGGCGCGGGGAAATCGAGCCTGCTGACGCTCCTTGGCGGCGACCGTCCGCCAACCTCAGGAACGATCACTTGGTTCGAGCAGCCCTTGTCCGCCTGGTCGGCGCAAGACCTCGCCTGTCACCGCGCGCTCGTGCCGCAAGCCACCCATCTGGCCTTCCCCTTCACAGTCGAAGAAGTGGTGGCCCTCGGACGCTTGCCCCATACCAGCAGTGCCCTCGACCGTATGGCCCTGGCCGCCGTGTGCCGTCAGCTTCACCTGGAAGCGCTGTGGAATCGCCCTTACGCGAGCCTGTCGGGGGGAGAGCAACAGCGGGTGCAGTTCGCACGCGCGCTGGCGCAGCTTTGGTATCCGCCGGGCGAGGCCCCGCCGCGCGTGCTACTGCTCGACGAGGCCACCGCCGCGCTCGACCTCAAGCATCAGATTGCGATTCTCACGGCGGCGCGGGATCTTGCGGTCCAGGAGAAAGTTACCGTGGTCGCCATTCTGCACGATCTGACCCTCGCCGCGCGCGTGGCCGATGCCGCGCTGCTGCTGCACCGAGGCCATCTGCTGCGCGCCGGGCCGATTGGCGCGGTGATCGACGCGGCGGCCCTCTCGGAAGCCTATGACACGCCCGTCTCGGTCCTGCGTCATCCGGATACCGGGCGGCTATTGGTGTCGGCGGCATAATCTTGCCGCAAGCCTGATCTAAGCCTAGATAGGGAGAGCCTTCGCGGGAAGGCTTGGAGGAGTTTTAAGAAATGCTAACGCTTGTCGCGCGCGCGGGTTTGGCTGGGGCGCTGGTGGCACTGGCCGCCTGCACACCGCCGCAACCGCAGTTCCGCACTCTGGACGCCGCCCTGATCGGTCAGGACGGACGCCAGGGCGAGCGTTTTTACCATGACCGCCAGCCATTACCCCGGCGAGGGCGCCGTACAACTCAGCGCCATTCTTCCCGGTGGCGAAAAATTCACCGGCAATCTTATTCAAGAAACCCGGACGACCTACCCGCAGCGCCCGGTCTATCGCCCGCCCGTTATCTGGCGCGGGCGGTTTTATTATCCCGACGATGATTATTACGACTATGGCCCGCGCACGGAATATGGCTCCAAAGGCCAGGCCCTACTGCTCGGCAGTCAAGCGCGCACGCTCACCTGCACGCTCACTTTCGCCCAGGCCGCAGCAGGGCCGTTCGGCGGCGGTTTCGGTGAGTGCAACCTGTCGGATGGCCAGAAAGTAAGCCTCACTTTCTAACTTTTCTAAAATCTGCGGCACTACATATCAAAGGGGTTGCATATTTCCATACGGTATAGAATATGGAGATATGCCTACGCATCCGGATACGCGCCCGCCTCGCCGGGCATCGCCCTTGCTTTCCGACTCAACCTTGCGCTGCCAAACGGTGCGCATCGGTACTCGGCGCACGTCCTTACGGCTTGAGCCCGAAATGTGGGACGCGCTGGAGACCATCACCCGGCTAACGGGGCGCAGCCTTCCACAGGTGATGACGGACATCGACCTCTACCGCCAGCAATCGTCGCTCACCTCGGCAGTGCGGGTCGTCATTCTCAAATTCTTCCGCGCCGCCGCCCTGGACAGCGCCGCGCCGCCAACCCACTGGCTCGATAGTGCGATTCGCCCGCCGCGCGCGACGCCGCCTGAACGTCAGCGCGCTTAGACAACCGAGCGTCGGCGCGCTTAAGCAACCTTCCGCCGCTCCCGCGCCCAGATCAGCCCGCCGATAATCAGTGTGCCGCCGATGAGATGCTCCACGGTAATCGGCTCGCTATAGACGGCCCAGCCGACCAGCCCAGTAAAGATCAGCGAAAGATGGCTGCCCATCGCCGCAAAAGCCGCTGGCAGGCGCTGCAAGGCGTAGGCGAAGCTCAGTTGCGCCACACCGCCGAAGACGGCCAGCCCCAACACGGGCCATAGCGCGGCCCAGCCGGTAATCCGGATCGCCTCGCCGCTGACAAAAGCAATCGCGAACAGAATCGGCAGGGCGATGAGATTAGTCCAGAAGGTCGCCGTCGTACTGCTGAGCTCCCCCGTCACCCGGCTCGTCACCACCGTATAGCCCGCATAAACAAAAGCGGCGCAGAAGGTAAGGATCGCGCCCACATAGGCATCCTCCGGCGTAAAGGCGCTGCCCCCGCCGCTTGCGGGCGCAGCGCGACCACCGCGCCGCCGCCGAGGGTAAGCGCCAGCCCCAGCATCAGCCGCCGCGTCGGCTTCTCCCCCAGCAGCGGCCAGGCGAGCAGCGCCACAATGGCGGGGTAGATATTGATAATCAGCGTCGCACTCATCAGACTGGTGCGCATAATCGCCCCATACCAAAGCGCGAGATCGGCGGCGTAGAAAATCCCCGCGAGCCCCATCCAGCCCCACAGCGGGCGCGGCGGCAGGCTGCGGATCTTCCAGCCCGTCAGCAGTAGCGAAAACAGCATGCGCCACCCGGCGGTCGCCGAGGGGCCGAGCGGCGAGGCGCGGTTGAAGATCAACCCAACCGCCCCCAAGGCAGGCCCCGCCGCCAGGGCAATAAGCGCATCAACAGAGGCGGTTTTAACGGACGGAATAGGGATAGCCATCGGGGGTGAACTCTCTCCCCCGGCGGCCTTCAGCGGCGCTTTTTTTACCGGGTTAACGTCAATAAGGCGACAATCGATCCGGTGATGATGAAGGTTCCCAAAGCTTCCCGGAACCCAAATTTTTCACGCAGCAGGAATGTGGAGGCGACAACCGTGAACACCAGTTCCGCCTGCCCCAGGGCGCGCACATAGGCGGCCTTTTGCAGGGTGAAGGCCAAAAACCAACAGGCCGATCCGATAATCGACAGGATCGCCACCGGCGCACAAACCCGCCACGCGCGTAAAACCTTCGCCACCATCCCCGGCTCGCGCACCAACAACCACGCCCCCAGCATCAGGGTTTGCAGCGACGTGACCGCGGCCAGCGTCACCAGCGCCGCTAACAGGGGTAGATCGGTCGGCACCGCCAGCGCGGCATCGCGAATGAACATCGACGACCAGCCGAAGAAGAAGCCGGAGATCAGCCCATAAACCCCGCCGCTACCCGTTAACGCCCGCAAGCTCAAGCTTTTCAGTGTCAGGAGCGCGACGCCGCCGAACCCCGCCGCAATCGCCAAAGCCCCGCCCCAGCCGACATGCTCACCGAAAAACAGCGCGGCGATGATGGCGGCTTGCAGCGCTTCGGTTTTCGACAGGGCGGTGCCGACCGCAAAACTATCGCGCGTGATGGCCAAGAGAAGCGCCGAGGTCGCCAGAATCTGCGCAAGCCCGCCCAAGATCGCCGAAACCCAGAAGCCGCCCGGCACCGCCGGCAAACTTTCCCCGCTGGTCGCCAGCAACAGCGCGAGCGCCGCCAAGGCCAGGGGCGCGCCATAGATATAGCGCACGAAATTCGCGCCATTGGTGCTCAGCAGCCCTTTTAAGGCCCGCTGCCGGAAGGTGCGCACGCATTGGAAGAAAGCGGCGGCGAGGGTAACGATAATCCACATGGGCCTAGCATGCGTCGGGAAACCCCCGGGGTCACGCGGGGTTTTAGACAGGGTCCCTCAAGTTTTTCTCAACCGCTACTTTAAATCGGCGGCAGCGAGCAGGGCTTGAGTGTAGAGGTTCTGCGGCTGCGTTAGCACCGTCTCGGTCGCGCCGGTCTCCACGATCTTACCGTCTTTCAGCACAATCAGCCGGTGGCTAAGCGCGCGGACGACCGCAAGATCGTGGCTGATGAAGAGATAGGCGAGGCCGCGCGTCGCCTGCAACTTGCGCAGCAGATCGATCAACTGGCCCTGCAAGGAGCGGTCGAGCGCGCTGGTCGGCTCGTCGAGGATCAGCACCTGGGGGCGCAGGATCAGCGCGCGCGCAAGCGCAATGCGCTGGCGTTGCCCGCCGGAAAACTCGTGCGGATAACGGTCTGCCATCGCGGGATCGAGCCCGACATCGGCCAAAGCCTCGGCAATCGCCGCCGCCGGGTCGCGCCCGTCGCGATGCACCGTTAGCCCTTCGCCGATGATTTCCCCAACCGAGAGGCGCGGCGAGAGCGAGCCGAACGGATCTTGAAACACCACCTGCAACTGCCGCCGCGCCGCGCGCAGGGCCGGGCGTGGCAGCGCGTCCAAATCCTGCCCGAGCAGTGTTACCTGGCCACCGCCGCGCAAGAGGCGCAACAGCCGCAGCCCGAGGGTGGATTTGCCCGAGCCGCTTTCGCCGACGATGCCCAAAGTTTCCCCGGCGCGTAAAGACAGCGACACGTTATCGACGGCGATATGCCCCGCTGCCTGCCCGCCCCACCAGCGCCGGACGCCGAAGCGGATCGAGAGATCCCGCCCCTCCAGCACAATCGGCGCGGTATCGGACACCGGCGCAGGACGGCCCGAGGGTTCGGCGGCCAAAAGTTCGCGCGTATAGGCCGCCTGGGGCTGGGTGAGAACTTGAGCGGCGGGGCCAATTTCAACGCATTCCCCGCGCCGCAGCACCGCCAGCGTATCGGCCATACGCCGCACGACGCCAAAATCATGGGTGATGAACAGAATTCCCAAACCGCGTTCGGCCTGGATGCGTTTTAGCAGCGCCAGGGTTTGCGCTTGCAGGGTCACGTCGAGCGCGGTCGTCGGCTCGTCGGCGATCAGCAAGGCCGGGTCGCACGCAAGGGCCGCCGCAATCATCACGCGCTGGCGCTGCCCGCCGGAAAGCTGATGCGGGAAGGCCGATAAACGCTCCTCCGCCCGGTCGATCCCCACTTCGGCCATCAGCGCCAGCACGCGGGCGCGCGCCTCGGTTTGGCTGAGACCGCGATGCAGGCGCAAGGTCTCGGCGATCTGGTCGCCGACGCGATGCAGCGGGTTCAGCGCCGTCATCGGTTCTTGAAAAATCATGCCGATGCGGTTGCCCCGCAACGCCCGGAGATCGGCCTCGCTGGCCTGGGTCAGCTCTTGGCCGAGAAAACGGATGGAGCCGGAAACATCCGTCCCCTTCGGCAGCAGGCGCGGAATGGCCAAAGCCGAGGCCGATTTGCCCGAGCCGCTTTCCCCCACCAGCACCAGGGTTTCGCCTTTGTGGAGCGAAAAACTAAGCCCCCGCATCGCCGCAACCGGGGTGCCGCCGGGCGGGTTGAAGGTGATGGCGAGGTCTTTCACCGCCAGCAACGCGTCGCTCATCGCAAGCCCCGGCGCGGATCGAAAGCGTCGCGCACCGCCTCGCCGATGAACACCAGCAGTGTCATAATCACCGCGAGGCTGAGAAAGGCGGTAATCCCCAACCAGGGCGCGTGCAGATTATTCTTGCCCTGGGCCAGCATCTCCCCCAGCGACGGCGAGCCGGGTGGCAGGCCAAAGCCGAGGAAATCCAAGCTCGTGAGCACGCCAATGGCGCTATTCAGCAAAAACGGCAGAAAGGTAACGGTCGCCACCATCGCGTTCGGCAGCACATGACGGCGTAGAATCGCGCCGTCGCCGACCCCGAGCGCGCGGGCGGCGCGGACGTAATCGAAATTGCGCGTGCGCAGCACCTCCGCCCGCACCACGCCGACCAGGGCAATCCAACTGAACAGCATCATCGTGCCCAGCAGCCACCAGAAACCGGGCTGGACGAGGCTGGACAGCAGGATGAGCAAGTAAAGCACCGGCAAACCGCTCCAGACTTCGATGAAGCGCTGGAACAGCAGATCGGTCAGCCCGCCATAATAGCCCTGCACGGCCCCCGCCGCGATGCCGATGACGGCGCTGACACTGGCGAGAATCAAACCGAACAGCAACGACACGCGAAGCCCATAGAGCAGCCGCGCCACCAAATCGCGCGCTTGATCGTCAGTCCCCAACCACTGCTGCCGGTTCGGCGGGACGGGCGCGGGACGGTCGAGGTCTTCAATCACAGTATCGTAGCGGTAGGGCACCAGCGGCCAGAGCATCCAGCCTTTTTCCTGGATCAAGGCCTGCACCTCTGGGGCGCGGTAATCGGCTTCGGTCGGGAAATCGCCGCCGAAAGTGGTTTCGGCATAGACCTTGACCACCGGCACGTACCAGCCGCCATCGTAGCGAACCAGCAGCGGCTTATCGTTGGCGATCAGATCCGCGCCCAGGGACAGTAGAAAAATCGCCAGGAAAATCCATAAGGACCAAAAGCCCCGGCGGTTGGCTTTGAACGCGAGCAGGCGGCGGCGGGTGATCGGGCGCATTACCCCTCCCGCCGGTTAAAATCGATGCGCGGATCGATCCAGGTGAAGACCAGATCCCCCAGCAGTTGCAGCAACAGCCCGAGCAGGGTGAAAGCGTAGAGCGTGCCGAACATCACCGGATAATCGCGGCTGGTGGTGGCCTCGAACCCGAGCAACCCCAAGCCATCGAGCGAGAAAATCACCTCGATCAGCAGGGAGGAGGTGAAGAGCGTCGCAATGAAAGCCGCCGGAAACCCGGCAATCACCAGCAACATGGCATTGCGGAAGACGTGGCCGTAGAGCACCTGATTTTCCCGCAAGCCCTTGGCCCGCGCCGTCAGCACATAGGCTTTGCCGATTTCATCGATGAAGCTATTTTTGGTCAGCAGCGTCAGGCTGGCAAAGCCGCCGATCAGCATCGCCGTAAGCGGTAAGGCGAGATGCCAGAAGTAATCAAGAATCTTCCCGCCGAGCGACAGGCTTTCCCAATTATCGGAAACAAGGCCGCGCAAGGGGAAGATCGACAGGAACGAGCCGCCCGCGAACAGCACGATCAGCAGCACCGCAAACAGAAAGGCGGGTACGGCATAACCGACGATCACGGCGACGCTCGTTATCACGTCGAAGCGGCTGCCGTCGCGCACCGCTTTGGCGATGCCGAGCGGGATGGAGACGCCATAGGTCAGCAGCAGCGTCCAGAGCCCCAGGGACAGCGAGACGGGCAGCTTATCGATGACCAGATCGATAACGCTGCGGTCGCGGAAGAAGCTCTTGCCGAAATCGAACTGAAGATAATTCCCGATCATGGTGACAAACCGCTCCATCGGCGGCTTGTCGAACCCATAGAGCGCTTTGATTTCGGCCAGAAGCTCCGGGGAAATATTGGTGCCGCGCTTCTGCGGATCGGAATTCAAGGTTTCCGAGCCGCCCCCGCCCAAACGGTCCATATCGCCGCCGCCGCGCCCTTGGAAGGCCGCAATCGTGCGCTCCACCGGCCCGCCCGGCGCGGCTTGGATGACGAGGAAATTAACCAGCAGAATCCCGAACAAGGTCGGGATCATCAGCAACAGTCGGCGCAGGATATAGCCGAGCATCGGAGGGCTAGGCCGCCAAGGAAGAAGGTTCGGTCATGCGCAGCGCGGCGTCCACCACCTCCGGCCCCGCACCGGGGCGATGCGCCACTTCCGACAAATATCGCCGCCACGCCCGCCCGCCGGGCTGCCCCTTGAACAGGGTGAGCATATGGCGGGTGATGGCTTTCAGCGGCACGCCCTCGCCCATCCGCCGCTCGATATAGGGTAGCATCGCCTGGACCACGGCGGCGCGGCTTTCCGGGGCGTAAGCGTCGCCGAAGAAGCGCCGATCCGCCTCGGCAAAGCTCCACGGGTCTTCATAGGCCAGCCGCCCGATCATCACGCCGTCGAGATGGGGCAGATGTGCCGCCGCCTCGTCCAAGCTCCGAATGCCGCCGTTCAGCGAGAGGTCGAGGTCAGGGAAACGGTCTTTCAGCGCGTGCACCAGCTCGTAACGCAACGGCGGCACGTCGCGGTTTTCCTTCGGGCTCAAGCCCTTCAGCCAGGCTTTGCGGGCGTGGACGATGAAGCGCTGGCACCCGGCCTCGCGGACAATCGAGACGAAGCGAAACACCGTTTCTTCCTCGTCCATCTCATCGATGGCGAGGCGATGCTTGACCGTCACCGGCAGCGGCACCGCCCGCGCCATCGCCTCGACGCAGCGGGCAACAAGCTCGGGCTCGGCCATCAGGCATGCGCCAAACTTGCCCGATTGGACCCGGTCGGACGGGCATCCAACGTTCAGATTGATCTCGTCATAGCCCCAATCGGCTCCCATCCGCGCGGCTTCCGCCAGTTCTTGCGGATCAGAGCCGCCCAGTTGCAGGGCAATGGGGTGTTCGGCCGCGTCGAAATCCAAATGCCGCGCCTTATCGCCATATTTCAGCGCCGCGCTGGTAATCATCTCGGTATAGAGCCGCGAGCGCCGCGTGATGCGGCGCAGGAAAAAGCGAAAATGCCGATCCGTCCAATCGATCATCGGCGCAACGCTCAGCGGCGTGCGGAAATCAGGGATCGGCAAGGGCGGGGTGCTGGTCATGCTTCCTGTATGCCACGGGCGTTAAGGGATTGGCTAGAGGCGCGATATAGGGGCGCTTGGCGTTTGCCGAATCGTTAGTCCGGGCGCTCAGGCGCTTTTGCTGAAGGGGTTGCCCCATGTCGCAGCCCGTCAATCAGCAGGTTCAGCATACGTTCAGCATGTGCCCCGCCATCGCTACCGCTCGTTAACGATAGGTTGCCGATCACACGCAGGAGGTCATAAGGATCAATATCCCCTCGAATCTCTCTCGCCGCAACGGCCGCTTCGAGCAGCGCTGTC
>NZ_LAJY01000420.1 GCF_000963705.1 Elstera litoralis
AAAACGCTTGGATATCGTCGCTAAACGTCTCCTGCGTCGGCTGATTGCCGTTGATTACATCGAATAAACAGACGGCGGTTTGAAGCTTCTGGGCCTGCAACAGCATACTCTGGACCAAGGTCGTGTTATCGGCAGGAGATAGCAGCGTCGCTTCCGGACACAGGTAAAGCGACGGAACGGTTTCGTTCTTCAACAGCGCTAAGCCCGCCTGAAGATCGGCTAAGGTCACATTCGGATTGATACACTGAATCCCCGGGGAGGTCAGCGGCACCCCGCTCGGCCCGCCATAGGGGCCGACCGAGACGATACAGGCCCTCCCGCCACCATTCAGGAAAAATAAACGAATCGAATTATACATATAATAAATGGTATTTTGGTCGGGTAAAATCGTATAGGAACTACCGTTTATCGTAATATTCGGCCCGCCTCCCGATTCGGAAGTTTGCGCGATGAGATAATATTGCGGTGAATATTGTTGGCTGGATGTTGGAAGCGCAAAAATAGCTAAATATTCGGCAAATGAATCAATGTAAACGGGCTGATTGTAATATGATTTTCCCTCAAACTCAGCCTTCGGCGTATAGCCGACAAACGCCGGCACCGCCGTTGCAATGGGAATCACCGAATTGGGGAAGGCGCTGACCTCGTCACTATAGACGCCCGGTGTTGAAAGCGTGCGCAAGATCGCCTCATCCTTGTCAGAGGTGCTTCGTTGAGACGGAAAGGCTGATCTTTTCCCTTCCAATCAAACGACCATAGCTACCCTTGGCGAAGCGACACTTGGCGTTGCGCGGGATACAGGGAGCGCCGGGATACTATCAGACCGGCGCCCCCCAATCCCCCTACACGTCCAAATTCGCCACCTTCAGCGCATTCGCCTGAATAAAGTCGCGGCGCGGCTCGACGAGGTCGCCCATCAGGGTGGAGAAGACTTCTTCCGCCTGTTCGGACTGGGCGACTTTCACTTGCAGCAGGGTGCGGGCGTTGGCGTCCAGGGTGGTTTCCCAAAGCTGGTCCGGGTTCATTTCGCCCAGGCCTTTGTAGCGCTGGATGGAAACGCCCTTGCGGCCGTGCTCGAATAGCACATCGACGAGGGCCACCGGCCCCGCCACTTGCTGTTCCTTATCCTTCAGGCGCAGGCGGGCCGGAAGCTGGAAGGCGGCGCGGAAGGTGTCGGCGAGGGTCATCAGGCGGCGCATTTCCACCGACCGCAGGGTGGCCGCGTCCAGATCATAGCGCTCTTCCACGCCGCGCCACAGGCGTGACAGGCGGATGCCATCGGCGGTGAGAGTGCCGCGCCAGCCGCGTTCGGCCTCGCGCGTCATCGCGTCCATCCGCTCGGCGATGCGGGCGACGAGGGAGGCGTCGGTCTCGTTCGCGCCAATCTCGGCATCCGGGTTAGGCAGCCCAGCGAGCAAGGCTTGTTCCACAATCGTAACAGAGCCGACGCGCCGCCCGACCTGCTGAATAAGGTTGCGCGCGGCCCGCGCCGTATCGGCCAGGCGGCGCAATTCATCCGCCGCAATCGCGGTGCCATCGCCCAAGATCAGCGTGGCATCCTTCAGCCCATCGGTGAGCAGGTAATCTTCGAGCGCGCGGTCGTCCTTGAGGTAGACGGCGCTCTGCCCGCGTTTGGCCCGGTACAGCGGCGGCTGGGCGATATAGAGGTAGCCGCGCTCGATGAGTTCCGGCATCTGGCGGTAGAAGAAGGTCAGCAGCAGCGTGCGGATATGGCTGCCGTCCACGTCGGCGTCGGTCATGATGATGATTTTATGGTAGCGCAGCTTCTCGATATTAAAATCTTCAACGCCGATGCTAGTGCCGAGCGCCGCGATCAGCGTGCCGATTTCCGCCGAGAGCAGCATTTTGTCGAAACGCGCGCGCTCCACGTTCAAAATCTTCCCGCGCAGCGGCAGAATGGCTTGATACTTGCGGTTCCGGCCTTGCTTGGCCGACCCGCCTGCCGAGTCACCCTCGACCAGGAACAGTTCGGCGGCGGCGGGGTCGCGCTCTTGGCAGTCGGCGAGTTTGCCCGGCAGCGAGGCGATATCGAGCGCGCCCTTGCGCCGCGTCATTTCGCGGGCTCTCCGGGCGGCTTCGCGGGCCGACGCCGCTTCGACGATTTTCGCGACGATGCGCTTGGCTTCGTGCGGATGCTCTTCAAACCATTGGTTCAGCTTTTCGCCGATGATGTTTTCGACGATGGGCCGCACTTCCGACGAGACCAGCTTATCCTTGGTCTGGCTGGAGAACTTCGGGTCCGGCACTTTCACCGACAGCACACAGGTGAGGCCTTCGCGCGCGTCGTCGCCGGTCAGCGAGACCTTTTCTTTTTTAGCGATACCGCTGTCGGTCGCATAGGTGTTCACGATGCGCGTCAGGGCCGAGCGGAAACCGGCCAGATGGGTGCCGCCGTCGCGCTGCGGGATATTATTGGTAAAGCACAGCATCGATTCATGGTAGGCGTCGGTCCATTCCAACGCCGCTTCCACGGTCACGCCGTCGCGCTCGCCCTTCACCATAATCGGCGGGGCGTGCAGGGGCGATTTCGACTTATCGAGATACTGAACGAAAGCCTGCACGCCGCCCTTGAAGTGCAGCAGCACTTCTTTCGGCTCGCTGTGGCGGCCATCGATGAGCTTCAAGGTAACGCCGGAGTTCAGGAACGCGAGTTCGCGCAAGCGATGCTCCAGCGTGTCGAAGCTGAACTCGAAGACATTCTCGAAGGTGCCTTCGGGGTTTTCGTCGGTTTTATAGGAGGGCAGGAAGGTGACTTCCGTGCCGCGCTTGCCATCGGACGGGCCAACCACCTTCAACGGCGACACGGCCGCGCCGTGGCGGAATTCCATCTCATGGGCATGGCCGCCGCGCCAAATGCGTAAGCGCAAGACCGAGGAGAGCGCGTTCACCACCGACACGCCGACGCCGTGCAGACCGCCGGAGACCTTATAGGAATTCTGGTCGAACTTACCGCCCGCGTGGAGCTGGGTCATGATGACCTCGGCGGCGGAAATCCCTTCCTCCGAATGCACATCGGTCGGAATGCCGCGCCCATTGTCGCGCACCGTGCAGGAGCCGTCCGAGTTGAGAATCACTTCGACCAGATCGCAGTGCCCGGCCAGCGATTCATCGATGGCGTTATCGACCACCTCATAGACCATGTGATGCAGGCCGGAGCCGCTGCCCGTATCGCCAATATACATGCCGGGGCGCTTGCGCACGGCATCGAGACCGCGCAAGACCTTGATCGAATCGGCGTTATAGTCTTCCGCATTCGTGGTTCC
>NZ_LAJY01000421.1 GCF_000963705.1 Elstera litoralis
CGCGACGTGGACGAGTTCGTCAATGCCGTGCGCTATCTGGGGCCGACGTTCGGCGGCATCAATCTTGAGGATATTAAAGCGCCGGAATGTTTCATCATCGAACAGCGCTTGCGCGAGTTGATGGATATTCCGGTGTTCCACGACGACCAACACGGCACCGCCATCGTTGCCGCCGCCGGGCTGATTAATGCGCTCGATATTACCGGGCGGTCGCTGAAAGACATTAAGATGGTGGTGAATGGCGCGGGGGCTGCCGCCATCGCCTGCGTCGAATTGGTGAAGCTCTTGGGCGTGCCGCACGAAAATGTCGTTCTCTGCGATACCAAAGGGCCGATCTACCAGGGTCGCACCGAGGGCATGAACCAGTGGAAATCGGCCCACGCCGTCCCCACCGAAGCCCGCAGCCTGGAAGAGGCGATGAAAGGGGCGGACGTGTTCTTCGGGCTGTCGGCCAAGGGCGCAGTCACCCCGGCGATGGTCGCGGGCATGGCGGCGAAGCCGATCATTTTTGCGATGGCTAACCCCGACCCGGAAATCACCCCGGAAGAGGTGAAGGACGTTCGCTCCGATGCCATCGTCGCCACGGGCCGGTCGGATTATCCGAACCAAGTGAATAACGTCTTAGGTTTCCCCTATATCTTCCGGGGCGCGTTGGACGTGCGGGCGACCGCGATCAACGACGCGATGAAGGTCGCCGCCGCCCACGCCATCGCCGATCTTGCCCGCCAGCCGGTACCGGAAGAACTGGCCGCCGTCTATGCCGGGCGCAAGCTGCGCTATGGGCCGGAATATATCATCCCCGTGCCCTTCGATCCGCGCTTGATCGCGACCGTGCCGACCGCCGTCGCCCGCGCCGCGATGGAAAGCGGCGTCGCGCGTAAGCCGATTGCCGATGAAAAAGCCTATGGCCGCGCGCTCGCCAGCCGCCTCGACCCCACCGCCGCCAGCCTGCAAGGGATTCTGGACCGGGTGCGCGCCAATCCGCGCCGGGTGGTGTTCGCCGAAGGGGAAGAGGAGCGCGTGATCCGCGCCGCCCTCGGTTTCCGCGCCGCAGGTTACGGTCAGCCGGTGCTGGTCGGGCGCGAACACCGCATTCAGGAAACCATTCGCGCGGCGGGTCTTGTCGGCGCGGATGATCTTGAAATCGTCAATGCCTCGGTCGCCCGGCATAACAAGAAATACACGGACTATCTTTATCATCGGCTGCAACGACAGGGCTACCTGTACCGGGATTGTCAGCGCATGGTGAACCAAGATCGAAACGTATTCGGGGCCTGTATGGTCGCGCTGGGGGATGCCGACGCGATGGTGACGGGCGTTACCCGCTCGTTCGCCACCAGCTTGGAGGAAGTGCGCCGCGCCGTCGATCTGCACGCCCAAGACCGTCTCTACGGCCTGACGCTGCTCTTGCTGCGTAGCCATACCCTGTTCATCGCCGACACTCATGTAACGCCGGTGCCGACGGCAGAAGAACTGGCCGATATCGCCGTTCAGACCGCCGCCAAAGCCCGCAGCATGGGCCATGAGCCGCGCGTCGCCCTACTCTCCTACTCCAACTTCGGCAATCCGATGACCAAGAATGGCGACCGGATTCGCGAGGCGGTGAAGCTGCTCGATCAGCGCAAGACCTATTTCGAATATGACGGCGAAATGTCGCCGGATGTAGCGTTGGATGGCGAGTTGATGAAGCTCTACCCCTTCTGCCGCCTCTCCGGCCCGGCCAATGTGCTGGTGATGCCATCGCTTGCCGCCGCCAATATATCGGCCAAACTGATCCGTCAGTTAGGCGGCGGCACCGTTGTCGGGCCGATTCTCATGGGGCTGGATAAGCCCATCCAGATCGTCCCGATGGGGGCGACCGTGGGCGATATCGTCACGATGGCCGCCCTCGCAGCAGCCACGGCTGCGGCCTAATCCGACCGCAAGGGGCAGGTATGACGGACGAATCGCCAGACGTACAGCCTGCCCCTAAGCCGATCTCAGGCGCGCTCGGCGGGGCCGCCGAGACGGCGGCCAAGGCCCCGATGCCCTTGCCCGATCCGCCCTTGCCATTCACCCGAATCCTGCTGGCGGTCGTGCTGCTCTGCCTGCCGCCGCTGGCGGTAATCGGGGCGGCGGCATGGTTGGGGTGGCTGCCCAGGGAAGTGGCCGCGCTCGCGGCGTCCGGCCTCCTGCTCTATTACGCCTTGCTCGCCCGCCGTCAGGCCCGCGCGATTTACGATCTGCGCAATTTCGCCGACGAGTTAATCGGCGGCGACCGCCCCCTGCCCGCCTCGGCCCGGCTCGGCAGCCCGGCGTTGCGCGATCTCGGCTATGCCATCGCCCGGCTCTACCGCGCCAAACGCGACCGTAATGACGAGATGATGCGCCTCGTCCAGGCCCGCGACGGGGTGTTGGACGCCGTGCCCGATCCGGTTTTCGCCCTCGACCGGCAGGGGCGGATTCTCGGCGCGAACCGGGCGGCGATGGAAAGCTTCGGCGCGATCATTGGGCGCGATGCAACGCTGCTGTTCCGCCAGCCCGATATCGTCGCCGCGCTGAACCTTGTGCTGAGCGAGCGGGAAGCGCGCACCATCGCCACCCTCAGCCTCGCCCCGCCGGTGGAGCGGGAATTCACCGTTGCCGTCCAACGCCTGCAATCGGTGGCCCCGGACGGCACCTGCGCCGTGCTAACCCTGCACGATGTAACCGCCCTGCGCCGGGCCGAGCAAACCCGCGTCGATTTCGTCGCCAATGCCAGCCACGAAATCCGCACGCCGCTCACCACCTTGCTCGGCTTCATCGAAACGCTGCAAGGCCCGGCGAAGGATGATCCGCAGGCGCACGCGATGTTTCTCGATATCATGCAGGGCGAAGCGCAGCGCATGGCGCGGCTGGTGGAGGATCTGCTGTCGCTGTCGCGCATCGAGCAGCACGAACACGAGCACCCGACGACGCGCGTCGCCCTCGGCCCGCTGCTGGAACGCGTCGTCGCCGGGCTTCAGCCCCAGGCCGATCAGCGCCGCTCCACAATCAAGCTCACCATCGAGGGGGCCGCCACCGTCATCGGCACCGCCGACGAGTTGGTGCAGTTGACGCAAAATCTCATCGTCAATGCACTGAAATATGGCAAGGAGGGCGGCCTCGTGACGGTGACGGTAACGCGCAAACCCGCCGCGCCCCCGGCTATGCCGCCGCCCGCCTTCGGGGCCATCGCCATTGCCATTTGCGACGATGGCGAGGGGATTCCGCGCGCCCATCTACCGCGCCTGACCGAACGGTTTTACCGGGTCGATCCGGCCCGCTCCAAGTCCCAAGGCGGCACTGGGTTAGGCCTTGCCATCGTGAAGCATATCATCAACCGCCATCGCGGCAGTTTGCGGATCGAAAGCGACGTGGGTAAAGGCACCTGCGTGTATACTTATTTGCCCGCCGCCGAACGCGACTGACCGGCCGCGCGCCCCTCGAAATTGATTCTGCTGAGATTCCAATTGGTTGAATATCGTCGTGTTCCGGCGCAAAACCTCGTCATAGCGCCTTGATATTTTATACACATTTATCCTGATAGAACTGCCAGGGTTCATTGTCATATATCCGCAATGCTTTTGTCATAAAAGAGAGTCACGCCGTGACTACCGTCCGCTCAGTCTCTGAGCTGGGGGTTTAAGCCCGACGGCACGAGATGACGCAATTGGTCGGCTGAATGGTCGGGGAAATCCCTGACGCTCTGCCGATGTATGCTCGAAAGGTTTGATGGCATGATGAAGAAGACTTTTGCAGTGGCTGCCCTCGCCGCTGCGATGATTCCGGCGGCTGCTTTTGGTCAGGCACGGGATCAAATCCGCATCGTTGGTTCTTCCACGGTGTTCCCGTTCTCGACCGCCGTGGCGGAAGCCTTCGGCCGTCAGGGCAAGTTCAAGACCCCGGTTGTCGAATCGACCGGCACCGGCGGCGGCATGCGCCTGTTCTGCGCCGGCGTTGGCACGGGCCATCCGGACATGACCAATGCGTCGCGCCCGATGACCAAGTCGGAATTCGAAAGCTGCAATAAGAACGGCGTGACCGACATCACGGAAGTGAAGATCGGCTTCGACGGCATCGTGATCGCCGACAAGATCGGTTCGGCCAAGATGAACCTGTCGCGCAAGGACATCTACCTTGCCCTCGCCGAGAAGGTTCCGATGAACGGTGGCCTCGCCGAGAACCCCTATAAGACCTGGGCGCAGGTAAACCCGAACCTGCCGAACACGAAGATCGAAGTCATCGGTCCGCCCCCGACGTCGGGCACGCGCGATGCGTTCATCGAACTCGTCATGGATTATGGTTGCAAAGATTTCCCGGAAATCAAAGCAATCACCGATGCTAAGGTCAAGACGGCCGCTTGCTCGAAGATCCGCGAAGATGGCGCGTACATCGAAGCCGGTGAAAACGACAATCTGATTATCCAGAAGCTGAACACCTCGCCGGAAGCCCTGGGGATCTTCGGCTATAGCTTCCTCGATCAGAACAAGGACAAGGTTCAGGGCAGCCAGATCGAAGGCTTCGACTCGACCTTCGAAAA
>NZ_LAJY01000422.1 GCF_000963705.1 Elstera litoralis
CGCTTCCTATTGTTAATTCAATGATCCACCGCTATGGGAATCGCCTCGATCCGAAATTTTTCGGGTGAACTCGCAGTAACCTACGTCAATCGTATCGTTATTTACTCAAATCTGAAGCCCCCCGCAATAATGAGATTTTGGAAGACAGTGATCTTGTCGTCAGTCGACATCAGGATAGTCAGAACCCTGCTATCAGGGCACAGGTCGCCAAGGCCCTGACGCTCCGCAGTGGAGCACTGGAACGCAGTAACCAGCCTGGAGCAATCCAAACCCTGGAAAAACTTATCGCCCTATACGGGGAGGATAGCGATCCGCGCGTCGTGGAATGGGTAACGAAAGGGCGTGAAACGCTTCGTCGTTTGACAGTTCCCGCTATTCCGACCTAGATCACACCACGGCTTCAATGCGGAACCTTTCCGCTCCTCGGGCGTTCCTTAAGGCGCATCCCCCTTCCTTCCGAAGGGGTAACGATTACAGGAGAGCCTCATGGGGATCGAAAGCCTTCTCATCTTTTTGCTCATCGGGGCGCTGGCGGGTTGGCTCGCCGGGGTTATCGTGGCGGGTTACGGCTTCGGGCTGCTCGGCAATATCGCGGTTGGGATCGTCGGGGCGTTTATCGCCGGGCTGATTATTCCGCGCTTCGGCTTCGTGCTCGGCTCCGGCTTCCTGAGCGCAGTGCTCCACGCCACGGTGGGCGCGATTATCCTGCTGGTCGTCCTCGGTCTGGTGCGACGGGTGGCGGCATGAACCGGAACGGCTTCATCATCGGCCTGCTGGTCGCCGCGATCATCGGGCTGGGCGGATACCTCTACTACGAAGAAACCCGCCCGAAAGCGCTGGAACTGCGCATCGGCGAGGGCGGGGTTTCGATTCAGAAGAATTGAGGGTTGGTAAAAACGGGGCTATTTGAGCCTCGTTTTTACATACAGGTGGGCCTTGCGCGCGCGACGCTGAGTTGCAGAAATTTAGAAAAAAATTCTATAAACATTCTGAATTTCGCTCAGTCGTCAGGATAATACATGCTCCGCCCTCGCTTTACCTCTTGTGCTCTGCTCTTGGCCCTCACAAGCGGAATTGCCCTGTTGGGCGGCTGCGTCACCGATCCTGCCTCGGGCGCGGGCGCAATGATACGCACCCCCGGAACCACCGTTCCCGAGGCGAGTGTCTTTGAATATCGCCAGAAGCTTGCAAGCCTTCCAGCGCGGGACCCAGCCTATCAAGCGATCCTCGACCGTTTGGCCGATCCAGCTCGCACGGCCCAGACGCCTGAAAATCAGCGTGTCCTGGTCTATGGTTATTTCGCGCGCGCGCAGGCGCTGACCCAGCTCAACCCTGCCGATTATCGGGGCGCTGCCAACGATTACCGCCGGATCATGGATCAATTCGACGGCAGCGCCGATGCCGAGATTGCCACCACCGTCGCGCGGTCCTTCCTAAACCTCGGCGTTATCCGATTACGGCTCGGCGGTGATGCCGCCACATCGGAGAAGCGGGCTCTCTATGACGGGGCATTGGAGCGTGCCAAAGTCTTAACCGGCGATGATGCCGAGGAAATAACTGCTACGGCGCTCTTCAATAAAGGTCTGAGCTTGCTATTCGATGCTCCTCAAGATCGAAGTATTGGTTTTGTAACTATGGACGGGCTCGTGAGCCGCTTTCATGAGAGTAAACA
>NZ_LAJY01000423.1 GCF_000963705.1 Elstera litoralis
CATTCATAGAATGGTCAAACCTATGCACGACATCACCAAAATTTTTATCAATGCCGCCCAAACCCGAGATGAACGTTTACATTTTCTTAATATATCGAGCGACATCAATGAAACTTTACAACATGTTCGAGCTTTGATTATTCCTCATCTCCCTGAGATTGTAGATATATTTTATAATCATTTAAGCAAATTTTCTAAGCTTAACGCGATGCTGGGCGGACCGAGCCGGATCGCGCAGCTCAAAAAGACCCAAATCGAGCATTGGACGGCGCTGCTCTCCGGCAAATACGATGATGAATTCTTCCGGCGCGCCGTGCGCATCGGTTTGGCTCACGCCAAGATTGGCTTGGAGCCGCGCTGGTATCTCGGCGGCTACTGCCTTGTACAAAGCCATTTAGATGCGTTGCTGGTCAAACTCATTCGTTGGAACCGGGAAAAGCTGGCGCGGTCGCTTGATGTTCTGCATCGGGTGATTTATCTCGATATGGATTTGGCCGTTTCCGTCTATATCGACCGGCTCGAAGAACAAACCCATGAAGCAAGACTACAGATTGCCGGATCGCTCGACGGCCGCGTTAAAGATGTCATCGGTGCCCTGCGCACCTCGACCGCCGATATGGAGCGCACGGCCAGCCAAGTGAGCGCGGCGGCCGATCAAACCCTCACCCAAACGGCGACTGTCACGGCAGCCAGCCATCAGGCCGCCAGCAATGTCGAAGCCGTGGCGGCAGCGGCGAGCGAATTGACCGCCTCCATTCACGAAATCGGTCGCCAAGTCGCCCAATCGGCCCGCATCGCCGCGCAAGGGGCCGAGGAAGCGAAGCAAACCGATATTAAAGTGCAGGGGCTTGCCGATGCTGCCCAACGGATCGGCGAAGTCGTGCGCCTGATTAATGATATCGCCGGACAAACCAATCTGCTGGCGCTGAACGCCACCATCGAAGCCGCCCGCGCCGGGGAAGCCGGCAAGGGTTTTGCCGTCGTCGCCTCGGAAGTGAAAAATCTGGCCAGCCAAACCGCGCGCGCCACGGAAGAAATCACTCAGCAGATTCAAGCCATTCAGGCGGCCACCGACGAAACGGTGGATGTTATCCACGGTATCGGTCGCACGATCAGCCAACTTAACGAGGTCGCCTCCACCATTTCCGCTGCGGTCGAAGAGCAAGGTGCCGCTACGAACGAAATCGCCCGCAATGTGCAGCAGGCGGCAACCAGTTCGGCGACCGTGAACACCAATGTCGAGGGTGTGATGACCGCCGCCAAAGTAACGGCACAGGCGGCCCAATCGGTGCTGGAAGCATCGCGCACCATCGGCGGAGAAACAACCACGCTCAATAGTGCCGTGGCACAGTTTTTAACGGAAATGCGCGGGGACCGAAGCTAGCGCCTTCAGTTCGACCCGGCGCGCCTCGGGCAGATGCCGCCAATCCCGGTCGGTCAGCGCCCCTTCGAGGGCGTAAAGGGCGATGAGGGTCACTTGCTTGCCGAACCGGAAGCGCAGCCGGTGCCAAGCTTCCTCGGCCCCCAGCGCGCGCAATTCGTCAGCCGTCTCAACCCCCACCTCGCGCAGCATCCGATCCGTTTTTGGGCCAAGATTGCGGAGACTTGAGGGGGGACCAGGCTCCGTCATGGCAATTTTTCCCCGGTTGGGGGCGGCGCGGACCAAGCGTGGCCCGCACCGCCTGCCCCTCCTACTCAACCGTTGGCAAAATCTTGGCCAGGGTCTCAACGATCCGGTCGATTTCATGCTTTTCGATAATGAGCGGCGGCGACAGGGCGATGATGTCGCCGGTCGTGCGGATGAGAACGCCCGCCTCATAGGCTTTCAAGAAAGTCTCGAAGGCCCGCGCCGTGGGTTTGCCCGCGCGCGGCTCAAGCTCGATGCCCCCAACGAGGCCAAGATTGCGCACGTCGATAACGTGCTTCGTGCCTTTCAAACTATGCAGCGCGTTTTCGAAATAAGGGGCCATTTCGGCGGCGCGTTCGAACAATTGCTCGTCACGGTACACGTCCAGCGTGGCGATCCCGGCAGCGGCGGCAATCGGGTGGCCCGAGTAAGTATAGCCGTGGAACAATTCGATAGTATTTTCCGGCGCGTTCATGAAGGCATCGTAGATACCGTCGCGGGCAAAAACGGCGGCCATCGGAATAACGCCATTGGTGATACCCTTCGCCGTGGTCATCATATCCGGAATCACGCCGAATTTATCGGCCCCGAAGGCGGTGCCCAAACGGCCAAAGCCGGTAATGACCTCATCGAAAATCAACAGAATGCCGTGCTTATCGCAAATCGCGCGGATTTTTTCGAGATAGCCTTTCGGCGGCACCAGCACGCCGGTGGAGCCCGCAAGCGGCTCGACGATCACGGCGGCGATATTACTGGCATCGTGCAAGGTGACGATCTTTTCAAGCTCGTCGGCCAGATTGGCCCCATGCTCCGGCTGGCCCTTGGAGAAGGCGTTCTTAGCAATATCGTGCGTATGGGGCAGATGATCGACGCCCGTCAGCAGCGAGCCGAAGAACTTGCGGTTGGTCACGATCCCGCCCACCGAAATACCGCCAAAGCCGACACCGTGATAGCCGCGCTCACGCCCGATGATGCGCGTGCGCGTGCCATCGCCCCGCGCCCGGTGGTAGGCGATGGCGATCTTCATCGCCGTATCGACGGCTTCCGACCCCGAGTTGCAGAAGAAGATCGAGTTCAAATCGCCGGGCGCGAGCTGGGCCAAGCGCGAGGCCAGTTCGAACGCGCCGGGGTGGCCCATTTGAAACGCCGGGGCATAATCGAGGATCGCCACCTGTTTTTGTACGGCCTCAACAATCTTTTTCCGACCATGCCCGGCATTGACGCACCAAAGCCCCGCCGTGCCATCCAAAACCGTCCGGCCATCATCCGTCGTATAATACATGCCGTCCGCGCTCACCAACATGCGCGGCGCGGCCTTAAACTGACGGTTCGCCGTAAACGGCATCCAGAACGGGCGTAGGTTATTGACACTGGAACGGGATTCATCGGGCATAATCGCATCCTTACTCTGCATAGGCTGACCAACTGGTCAAAAACGCTAAAGCGGTTTTGTGCCGGACGGAAGCCCGATTTCAGCCCGAGATATAATCTTCCGATTTTGTCGCATGCGAAACCCTTGAGTTCACCCGGCAGGAACGCCTAGCCTGGGGTTAATGCCACACGCGACCTCTCCCCTTGCGCCAACCCGCGCCCGCCGGATTAGTGAAGCCCCCTCGCGGAGCCTCGTCATGGGGCTCGCGGGGCTCGCGGGCATTATCAATGCCGCCGGGTTTCACGCCATCGGCCATTTCTCCTCCCACCTTAGCGGCACCGTGGCGGTTCTATCGGAAGAGCTGGCCGGGGCGGACTGGGGCCTCGCGCTGCTCGCCGTCTGGGTCACGGTGTGTTTTATCGCCGGGGCCGCCGCCACCGCCGTGCTGATGACGTGGCAGCGCGAACGCCACTTACGCGGGCGTTATGCGCGCTGCCTGATTGTCGAAGCACTGCTACTGGCTGGTATCGCTGCCGTCGATCAGTTTATTGCCCCGCGCACCCAAGGATTAATATCCCTGCGCGTTCTGCTGCTTTGGGGCGGGCTTAGTTTTCTGATGGGGTTTCAGAACGCCATCGTCACCCAAATTTCCCACGCGCGCATTCGCACCACCCATGTGACGGGGATGATTACCGATATCGGCGTCGCCCTTGGCCAAAGGGTCGCCCATTGGCGGCACCCCGATTGGCACCTTCCCAGCGGCTTTGCCCGCAGCCCAGTCAGGATGCATATAATGACCGTCAGCGCCTTTATCGGCGGCGGCATTTTGGGGGTTTTCGGCTATCGCGGGCTCGGTCCGGCGTTTCTGCTGCTGATCGCAGCGGCCTTGCTGGCGGTCGGCCTTTATGATCTGGCGCGGCGACGGGAATAACCCGCCGCCGCAAGTCTTTTGCCGTTCAAGCGCCACGCAGGCTTTCCTCGCATAAGCTCGGGCGCGCCGTCGCGCTTGCCAAGTGTTCGCGACCGAAGGCCGCAAACCCTTGGGGCTCCTCTTTACTCGATTTCGAAAATCGCTTCGACTTCCACCGAGGCATTGAACGGCAGCGAGCCCATGCCGACCGAAGAACGTGCGTGCTTGCCCGCTTCGCCCAAGACCGACACGAAGAAATCGGACGCGCCATTCATCACCTTGGCGTGATCGGCAAACTCCGGCACACCGTTGATGAAGCCGACGACCTTCACGAGGCGCTTAATCCGCTCCAGGCTGCCCAGCGAGGCTTTCGCCACCGCCAGCACGTTCAACGCGCAGAGTTGCGCCGCAGCGGCCGCATCTTCCACCGAAACGTCGCCGCCGACCTTGCCGGCCGTCGTCAGCTTGCCGTCCTGCATCGGCAGTTGCCCCGCCGTGAACAGAAGATTGCCCGTAATGACCCCCGGCACGTAATTCGCTGCGGGCGGCACCACGGCGGGAACCACAATCCCCAGTTCCTTCAGGCGCGTTTCAACCTTACCGGCCATTCTTTCAACTCCTATCCTGTCTCAGCGGCGCGCAAAAGCCGCGCCCGATCTCATAAAGCGCTTTCCGGCGAAACGGAAGCCCGGCCTATTTTGTCGTCGCCACATAAACCCCGTCCCAATCGGCGGGCAGCGGATTGATGCGGAACTCTTCGATCCGCTCGACATAGGTATTGTAGAGCGGCTGCGAGGACAGCCCATCGGACAATTGACGGCACTCATCGATCAAAGCCATCGCCTCATCCCAACGCTGCCCCCGATAGGCCGCTAGGAGGCGCTCGTGGACCTCGGTTAGCCTCTGGAAATTGCCACTGCCCTTAAGCGCGAAATCGCCGATGAGGGTGAAGATGCGCACCGGCACCGTTTTCCCCTTCACCTGGATCAAATCCACTTCCAGCATGGCAAAATCGGGCGCGGCGGCGGCGGTAGCCTCGCCGATAATATTATCGAGATGATAGGGTTTCGACTGGCCTTCCAATCGCGCGGCCAAATTCACCGTATCGCCCAGAGTGGAATAGTTGAATTTCTGGGTGGAGCCCATATTCCCCACTACACAGGGGCCGGTATTGAGGCCCATACCGATATTGATGGGAATAAAGCGTTTGCCGCTGGCCTCAGCTTCCGCCTTCAACTCCTCGTTCAGGGCAATCAGCGACGTGCGCATATCGAGCACGGTCTGAC
>NZ_LAJY01000424.1 GCF_000963705.1 Elstera litoralis
GCGCGGCGGCCCCGGCGATCCATTCGGCGGCGAGCCCGGTCTTGAAATCCGCGCCTTTCGCCGCCCACAGCACGCGGCATTTATGCTTCGAGAGCACGCCGACATTGCCGAACAGCGCATCCATATCGCCCTGGGAGCGCGCCGCCCCGCCGGTATTGGCGACCGCCATCGCAAGAACGCCCGCCTTCGGCCAGAATTTCGGCCAGTAGGGCTAAATCGCCCAAGGCCCGTTCGCGCTGTTTGCCGGGGACATAGAGAATGAGGCGCGGCAGCGTGCCGTGATCGCTGGTCAGGCGGGCGCGTAAATCTTCCGACGTGGCGGGCACCGGCTGCACGGTCCAGCCGCGCTGGCCAACCGGTCGGCTTGAGGTTCGAAATCCTCCAAGATCAGCGCGCGGGTCTGCGGCAGCGCATCCAGCGGCGCGCCCGCCCCGAGCCCCTGCACGAGGATCGGCCCGGTTTCGGGAGGGGCAATCAAGCCCCGGTCGAGCGCTACCGCAAGGGCGGCCTGTTCGGTCTCAGTCATCCCTCTCCCCTACAGCGGGATGGGGGCAAAAGGAAGACGAAACGATGACGCGCGTGCGACGGGTTTTGCCACCGCTTGCGTGTTTGTGAATAAACAGGCATAAATAGGCGGAAACACGCATTATCGAGATTAAACATGATTCTTGCAGAAGAGCGGCGGCAGCATATTTTGCAGGCGATCACTCAGCAGGGGCGCGTCGTTGCCGCCGATCTGGCGCAGCGCTTCGCCACCTCGGAAGATACGATCCGGCGCGATCTGCGCGATCTCGACCGGGCAGGAAAACTGCGGCGGGTGCACGGCGGCGCGGTGCGCCCGTCAGCGCTAACCTCCGACTTCCGCGAGCGCGTGGCGACGGATTTGCCGCGTAAACAGGCGCTGGCGGCGGTGGCGGTCGGGTTGATCCAGCCCGACGATATCGTGCTGATCGACGCGGGCAGCACCAATCTCGCGCTTGCGCATCTGCTGGAGGATGGCGCGGCGATGGCGATTGTCACCAACTGCCCGGCGATTGCGGTGGCGCTCGGGCAGTTCATCCGCACGGAAGTCATCATGCTCGGCGGTACGGTCGCGGGCGGTACCGGCTCGGTGCGCGGGGCACGGACCTTGAAGGCGCTCGCCGATATTCGCGCCGACCTCTGTTTCATCGGGGCCTGTGGGCTCGATCCCGCCTACGGGCTCGCGGCGTGGGAGGGGGAGGATGCGGCGCTGAAACAGGCGATGATCTACGCCAGCCGCCGCGTCGTCTCCGCGATTGTCACCGAAAAGCTCGCGCGCCCGGCACCGTTCAAAGTTGCCGATGTGTCCAGCCTCGATCAGATCATCGTCGAGGCCGATGCCCCCGCCGATCTGCTGGCGCGGCTCCGCGCCGCCCCGGACGCCCCCGATATTCTGATAGCCGGACAGGAACCCCGTTGATGCCCGCCAACCTTCGCGCCCGCTGGGTGATCTCGGCGATTTTTCTCGCCAATGGTATGGGCTACGGCCTGTGGGCCGCCCATGTGCCGATTCTGCGCGATGCGCTGGGGCTGACGGAAAGCGCGCTCAGCCTCATTCTGATGCTGGTGGCCGTGGGGGCTTTGCTCGGTATGCCGGTATCCGGCTGGTTGGGCGGGCGCATCGGCACCCATCGGGCGACGCAGATTTTTCTGCCCTTGGCGCTTGTCTCGGTCGTGCTGCCGATCCTGCTGGCGGTCTTCCTGCCGGAAACCGCGCCGCGCCTGACCCTGGTGGCCATCAGCGCCATTCTGTTCGGGCTCGGCAATGGCGCGCTCGACGTGGCGATGAACGCCCAGGCCAGCACGGTGGAAAAAGCGCTGGGCTATCCGATGCTGTCCAGTTGTCATGGCTTCTTCAGCCTCGGCGGGCTGCTCGGCGCCGGCCTCGGCGGCGGGTTGATCCTGATCGATTTTGGGCGCGGCGAGGGGATGGCGGCGGTTCTGTTCGTGGCGCTCGTGCTGCTGACCTTGCCCGCACGGCATTTGCTGCCCGCCGCCGCCGAGGCGGAAACCAAGAAAAAATTTCCCTTTACGGGCGCGGTGTTCGCGCTCGGGGCGCTCGCCTTCGGCTGCTTTATGGTCGAAGGCGCGGTTGCTGATTGGAGCGCGCTGCTGCTGACGATTGTCTTGCCGCCGGGAGCCTCGGTCGGGTGGGCGGCGGCGGGCTATACCGCCTATTCGCTGGCGATGGCCTGCTGCCGCTTTGCGGGTGATCGGATCGTCGGGCGTTTCGGCCCCGTGCGGACACTCGCCGCTAGCGGTATCGCCATTGCCGCCGGGCTGCTGATTGCCGTGACGGCCCCAGTACTGGTTGTCGGCGCGGGCGGTTTCGTTTTGGTTGGGCTGGGGGCGGCGAACGTCGTGCCGGTGCTGTTCCGTGCGTCGGCCAATCTGCCGGGCATTAGCCCCAGCGCGGGCGTTGCTGCCGCTGCGAGCTTGGGCTACGCCGGGTTTCTGATCGGCCCACCGCTGATCGGTTGGGGGGCGGCGCACTCTAGCCTTAATCTGGCGCTGGGTGCGCTCGCCGTCATGGGGCTGGCGTTGCTCGCGGGGCGGCGGTTGGTGATGCGGGCCTAAGGCACGATCATGCGTATGGCGGCGGGATGGACGGTGAAAATGGCGGGCGTCGCGCCCAGCAATTCGCCGTCCATATTGATCGGCTTGGCGCGTCGCGTCGCGATCTCGAAGCGCCGCCCGCGTAAGGTGCGGACCTCCGGGCTCAGGCCGTGGTGGCCGGTGGGGAAGGAGGCGGCGATGGCCAGCAGTTTCCAAACTGCCTTGAATTCCAGCGAATATAGATCGAGTTGGCCGTCGTTGATGTCGGCCCCCTGTTCCACGACCATGCCGCCGCCATAATGCCGCCCGTTGCCGACGGCGATTTGCAGAGTCTTTACCAGGATCGTGTGCCCATCCTCGCCGGTAATGGCGGCATGGAAGGGCCGGGCTTCGGCCAGCGCCCGCAAGAGCGCCCAGAGATACCCGAGCCGTCCCCAGCGCTTCTTGCTGGTGCTGGACAGTTTGTCGGCCAGCTTCACCGACAGGCCGAGGCTAGCGACATTAAAAAAGAAGGCACCGTTCACCTCGCCGAGGTCGATGGCTTTCAGTTGCCCGGCGGCGATGACGCGCGCCGCTTCTGCCGGGTCCAAGGGCAGGCCGAGCGTGCGGGCGAGGTCATTGGCGGTGCCGGCTGGAATCAGCCCCAGCGGCAGGCCGGTGCGAAACGTCGCGGCGGCGACCGAATTGGCCGTGCCGTCGCCGCCGACCGCGACGATGAGGTCGGCGCCGTGGGTTTGGTCGCACAGGCGGTCGGTCAGGGTTTCCCGTTCGGCGGTGTCGATCGGGATAAGGTCGATCCCCCGTTCGGCGAAAACGCTTTCGACTGGGCGGAGGGCGGCGCTGCCTCGGCGACTGCCGGGATTGGCAACGAGAAGGGCGCGGCGCGGCGTGGTCGATCCGGTCATGATTCCTCCTCGGTTAGGGCCGGTTAGGGAGCGGGAGCATCGTGGCGGAAATATGAGAAGAATCACAGGGTGAGAGTAATTTATAATCGCGCACCGGAGCGGCCACGGCGACTGGCCGGAGGGATTGGGACTCTTGCGCGCGTTCGAGGCGACGCTCGGGGATTGAGTTTTCCCGCGCCCAAAAGTGACGCGTTAGTCAAGATGGAAACATCATAAGCGGCAATTGTCTAAGCTTTAGGCAGACCAGCGCTTTCCGCATTGGACAGATCGGGCGCGCCGGGAAAGGCTCAATCGGACTCCCACGAACTGGACCGCCCATGCCCGACGCCGATCTTGCGCCCCATTCCTTCCACACCCCGGCCGCCGATGGCACCGTGATCCACGGCACGCTCTGGTCGGGGGCGGGCGAGAGGCCGGTCGTGACGATCCACTGCGCGACGGCGGTGCATAGCCGCTATTATGCCCGGTTTGCCGCGTGGCTGGCGGCGCAGGGGTTCGACGTGCTGACGTTATGATTATCGCGGTATCGGCGGCTCGCGCGCCGGGCCGTTGCGCGGCTTTGCGGCGGATTGGATCGATTGGGCGCGGCTTGATGCCGAGGCGGTGATGGGCTTTGCCGAAAGCCGCTTTCCGGGCCGCGCCTATTATGCCGTTGGCCATTCCATCGGCGGCGTCTGCGTCACGCTGGCCCCCGCCAGTCACCGGCTGACCCGGATCGTCACCGTGGGGGCGCAGTTTGCCTATTGGCGCGATTACGCCCCGGCGCAGCTCTGGCAGATGCTGCTGCGCTGGCATCTCTTTATGCCGATGCTCACCGAGGTGCTGGGCTACTTCCCCGGCAAGCGCTTGGGCTGGCTCGAAGACGTGCCTAAGGGCGTGGTGCGCAATTGGAGCCGGATGGGGCCGCGCTTGGAGACGGCGCTGCGGCGCGGGCGGCACGGCGTGCTTCCCTTAGACGCGCGCCAGATCGCCCCGCAGGTCGCCGGAATAACGGCCCCCGTGCTGGCGGTGAGCAGCACCGACGATCCCTTCGCCACAGTCGCGGCCACCGAGCGGTTGCTCGCCTATCTGACTGGGGCCGAGCGCTATCATTTGCGGCTCGATCCCAGTTTGGTTGGGGTGCCCGAGATCGGCCATTTCGCCTTTTTCCACGCGCGGTTTCAGCCGAGCCTGTGGCCGTTGGTTCCGGCGTTTCTCACCGAAGGCCGTCTGCCCGGCGCGGGGATTGGCAGCGTGACGCGCTTTTCGTGAAACCCCTTGCCCCTGATATTTATTGCCGCCGAGGGCGAAAATCAGCCATACCCGGCCCCAGCAAGCGGATCGCTATGGATCGGCGGATTTTTCGATAGATGGGAGTTGGGGCATGGCAGAATTTCTCTATAAGGGCGACCTTCCCGATGGGCTGTCGCTGGGGCCGGTCGTGGCGATTGATAGCGAAACCATGGGCCTGAATATTGGGCGCGACCGCCTCTGCCTCGTGCAGCTTTCGGGCGGCGACGGCAATGCCCACCTCGTGCAAATGCCGATGCCGGGCAAATATGGCCGCATGGAAGCGCCGAACCTCGCGCGCCTGCTCGCCGATCCGGACGTGCTGAAGCTGTTCCACTTCGGGCGCTTTGATATTGCCGTGATGCGCCATCACCTCGGCGTGCTGACCGCCCCGGTCTATTGCACCAAATCGCCTCGCGCCTCGTGCGCACCTATACCGACCGGCATGGGCTGAAGGATCTCGCCCGCGAAACCATCGGCGTCGATCTCTCCAAGCAGCAGCAATCGTCCGACTGGGGGGCCGAAACCCTGACGCCGGAGCAACTGGTTTATGCTGCCTCCGACGTGCTCTATCTCCACGCCATCAAAGCCAAATTGGATGCCGCTTTGGAGCGCGAAGGGCGCACCGAATTGGCGCAAGCCATGTTCCGCTTCCTGCCGCACCGGGCCGAACTCGATTTGATCGGCTGGCCGGGCGATGTTTTCGAGCATTGATTCTACGGGAAAATCCCCTGTGGGGTTTGCCGGGTGTGAGTTGCTGTATTCTGCAAATTTACGTCTTTTTTGACAAATTGTTGCTGATATGCAACACGGCATTGCTCTACCGCACGGGGGGGCGAATGCGTCATTTTTCAAGGCGGTAGCAGG
>NZ_LAJY01000425.1 GCF_000963705.1 Elstera litoralis
AGATGTTTCGAACTGCGTCGCTACTGATAGCCCCGATTGATTTTAGCGATTTTGCTTGCTCAAAACTATCGACCTTCGGGTTGCTTGCCAGCGTGATGAAGGCAAAACCATCGTCTTCGATCAAACCACCAATCCAGGCGAATCGCGTCTCACGCTCTGGGTTTCGAATGAAGTAGATCGCCACCGTATTGCCCGCGTCCAAGGATTCGGCAATCCGCAGGGGCGACTGCCCTTCGGCAACAAACGGAATGCCCGCCGTCTTGAATAAATCGGCGACAAACTCGTACCCCGCGCCCGCGAGCTTATTCCCCTCGACAATGCTCGACATTGGCAGCGAGTCGAATCCAACGAGCCGGACCGGGTCCGCCGCGCGCGCGGATAGTGCCCCGGTTAGGGTCAGCCCCAGAAACACCGAGCCGATGATTTGAGCGGAGAGTTTATGGGGCACAATGTCGGTCCTTGCCTGTGAATATGGAAAAAAATGTTGTGGATGGGCATAGCGGTCACTCAATCGATTTGCGCGCGGAAGGCCGCGTACCGGCCATTTGTTTTGGTCGCGGCAAACGCCTGCTGAAGCTTGTTAACCACATCGGCGGGCAGGGTTTTGGAGCCCGCAATCGCATAGGGCGACGGCACAAGCTTTGGCCCGATGACCATTGTCTTAACCAGCTCCGCATCGGCTTTAAGCATGTGGCGCGCAACAATCGCCCCGGTGAACCACGCGTCCACCCGCCCGGCGGCGAGTTTCTTGAGATTGAGAGGCTCACTCGCCGTCTCATCGATATTCACTACGCCATTGCTGCGCAAAAGCTGCGCGGGCACGGCATTGGCCAACACGGCTACCGCCTTAAGGCTTTTGGCCTGCTCGAAGGAGAGAATGGGGGCATCCCCCGCCCGCGTCATGAAGGCGAAACCATCGTCCGGGACGATATCGCCGAGCCAGACGTATTTATCTTCCCGCGCCGGATTGCGGACCAAAAACACAACGACCGCATTACCTTCGTCGAGCGCCGGAAACACGCGGCTAATCGGCAAGCCTTCCGGGGTGAAGGGGATATTGGCGGCCTTGAATAAATCGGCGACAAAATCATAACCTGCGCCGGAAAGCTTCTTGCCCTCCGCAACACTCGACATCGGTGATGCATCAAACCCTAAGAGACG
>NZ_LAJY01000426.1 GCF_000963705.1 Elstera litoralis
ACGGCATCAATACTGCGCATTACCGGATAGCCGAGCCTGGCTTGCCCCGGCAGCGCGAGGCGCACTTGCTCCAGCGCGACCGCCGCGTCGAACAGCGTCGCCCCAGCGTCCCCCTTCACGAAGCCCGGCACAGCGTTGAGCGAAAGCCGTTCCCCGAGCACCGCCCCCGTCGCCGCCGTCAGCCCATCGAGCGCCGCGCGAATGCCGGACGCCCCGTCGCGCACCGCCTGTGGGAACTGCGACAGCCCCGCTTCGACGAAGGACAGCGACACTTCCACCATTCGCCGCGCCGCCCGGCTTTCGCGGAAGGAGGCGGATTTGACCACCACCATCAACCGCCCAAGCCACGGGTGGAATAATTCCCCCGGCCCCGGCGCTTCGATGGCGGCGAGCAGCCGGTCGCGCTGATCGCCCACCTCATCGCCATTCAAATAGGCGGTGAGCGACACTTCGCGGTCTTGCCGCCCCATATCCTCGTGATAGCCCAGGTCGCGCTGGGGAAAGACGTGATCGGCAATGCGCCGCCCGGCTTTCAGATCATGCGCGGTGCAGACGAACGACACCCCGCGAAAGCTGGCCCGCGCCAGCTTCGGTTGAGTTTGTTGGGCCATACCCCCTCCGATTGCGCAAAAAAAATAGCGCCGAAGCGCTGCCCGATGATGGTGTTTAGGATCGGCGGCTCAGGCCAGGAGACCGCCGAAATCCCGTTGCTGCAGGTCGTTGGACTTATGGATATTGACCCCGCAGAGCGCCGCCTCCTCAGAACTCGGTCATGATATTTTCCTTCTGATGCTCGGGTGACTTACGAAGAAGCGGGGTGCCAGCGGGTGAGAAAATCCGCCGCCACCGCGTGCCAGAACTGGAGACTGTCGAGGCTGAGATTCTCCAGTTCCGACGGCGGCCAGTGGAAGACCCCGGCCAAATCGGCGATTAATTCGCGCCAGTTCCCAGGATAGTTTTCAAGAAAGGGCGGATCATCTCCTGCGCTTTAAAGAAATCATGGGCGGAGAGCGCGTCGATCAACTCCACCGGCTCGCCAGACAGAAGGCTGAGCAACGTCGCCCCCGCCCCAACGCTGCCCTGCTGGCCCTCCAGGCGGCGCAGGTCGCGCACGCTCATGTCGGTCTTAAAGCTCAACTCCTCCACCCGGCGGCTCGGGGTGAATTGAACCGGCGTGTCGAGCGTGTAGATGATTTTGTCCATAGGAGGTCTCCATAAAAAAAGGCCGGGGACTCGCCCCGGCGCGGTGAACCGCCCGCCCCAGAAGGGGGCAGCGGAAGACGGAACGCCGCGCTTGACCCCGCCCCCTCGGGCTGGCAGCGTGGCGCGTGTTTGTTGGCTTCAGGATCAACGCCCGATGGTATTACCCTGGCGGATCACCGCTCTGCTGCTCGCCCTGCTCCCGACCCTGGCGCAGCCTGCGGCCGCCGGGGAGTTTTCCGTTGAGGAGCAAAAGCTCGTCGCAGACATCCGCCAGAAAATGGATCAAACCACTCAACTCCTCATCTATGCCTATGAGAATGAGGAGAAAATGGACCTTGCTGAAATAAAGCGGGTTCTGGCGGGCTTCAGCGATCTGGCCGATTGGTTCGAAAAGAAAATCCCCTACCGGACCTTCGAGCGGCGGACGGGCAGCTTTTGCGCTGGCGCGGGGAGTTTTGCTTGGAAATATTGGAATAATACTGAATCTTATTATAAGTACAAAGGCTCTGAAAAAGGAAAATATGTCGGTGC
>NZ_LAJY01000427.1 GCF_000963705.1 Elstera litoralis
TCAGCGAAATTCGCGGCCAGCATCACCGCATCTTCGTTGATCGGGAGGAGGTCGCCAGCCCGGCCTATCGCGAGTTTTGGAACAGTCTCCGGGCCGGGCAGTTTCAGCAGGCCGAATATATGCGCTTCGCCAAGGGCGGTCAGGAAGTCTGGATTCAGGCGACCTATAACCCCATTCTCGGCCGCGACGGTAAGCCCGTTCGCGTGGTTAAATTCGCAACCGATATCACCGAGCAAAAACTGCGTTTGGCCGACTATCAGGGCCAGATCAAGGCTATCGGCAAGGCGCAAGCGATTATCGAATTCGCCCTGGACGGAACAATTCTAACCGCCAACGAAAATTTTCTGTCGGCGGTCGGGTATCGGTTGGATGAAATCCAAGGCCAACATCATCGGCTCTTCGTTGCCCCCGACTATGCCCGCTCCCCAGCCTATCAGGCTTTTTGGGATAAGCTGCGCGCCGGGCAGTTTCTCGCCGATGAATATTGCCGCCTTGCCAAAGGCGGACGGAAGGTTTGGATTCAAGCCTCCTATAACCCCATTTTCGATCCGCGCGGGCGGGTCTTCAAAGTGGTGAAATACGCAACCGACATCACTCGCCAAGTCTGCCGCCGTCAAGAGGCCGAAAAATCCAGCGCCGATATCGATGCCAATCTGGCGCGGATCGTTACCACGGTCGGCGGCATTCGCACCCAGACGACGACCGTGGCGGGGGCCACAACGCAAACCTCGGCCAGTGTGCAAACCGTCGCCGCCAGCGCCGAGGAAATGACCCATTCGATTAGCGAAGTCTCCAGCAACGTCGTCCATTCGAAAATCTCGGCCGACTCGGCGTTGGAACAGATCATTCTGGCCGAAGGCAATGCCGGTCGGCTCAGCAGCGCCGCCGGATCCATGTCCAGCATCATCGAGTTCATTCAGCATATTGCGTCGAACATCAATCTGCTGGCCCTGAACGCAACCATCGAATCGGCGCGGGCGGGCGAAGCCGGGCGCGGCTTTGCCGTCGTCGCGAGCGAGGTAAAAACCCTCGCCAAGCAGGTCGCCCAAGCCACCGAGAATATCTCCCGCGAAATCGCCAGTGTGCAGAATATCTCGACCAACGTCGCCGCCTCGCTCATTCAGATCCGCTCGGCGATGCAGGATGTCCAGGGCAGCGTTACCGGCGTGGCCGGGGCCATCGAGCAGCAAACCCAGGTGACGCGGGAAATCTCCTCGAATATGCAAGGAACCGCCGGCGCGGTGTGTAATATCGAAGACGGTATCCACAGTATCGAAACCGGTATGCACGATATTTTAGCCGCTGTGGAAGCCGCCAAAAACCTCTCCGCCGAAACCCAGCGCATCTATGCCGAGCTTTAAGAATCTCAGGGCGTAAACCCGGCGAGGGCTGGGTTTACGCCGCACTCTGCGCCTTATACCCGAAGCGCAAACCACCCCAGGCCCGCCCTTTGACGACGATCGGGGCCGCCACTTCTTTCAGCAAGACAAAGCGCCCGCCGCCCAAATCGCGCCGATAGGTTTGCAGCAGAAAGCGATCCCGATTCTGCCCCGAGGCCAGCCCCACGCGATCATTGAACAACCGTCGGTTTCGGCAGTTGGCGATATTCCAGAGCGGATCATTCCGTTGGGGTTGGGAGTAGATTTTATTGTGGACGGCGACATAGCCCTTCCGATCCGCCGCGATGCAATAGACCGCGTCGATATGGCTGGCGAGCCCCTCTTCCATTAAGGCGGGCAGCAGTTTTTCTGCGAGCGCCGTGTGTTTCGCCAGAACCTGCTGCGGGTCGGTTCCGGGGATCGGCTGATAGGCTTCGTCGAACAGCGCTTCCAAGCTAATCTCGCCCCGGTCTACCGCTGCTTCGAACAGCGCGCTAACCCGCGCGGCGTGGCGGATGGCCGTATCGATGAACGGCGTATCGACGGTTGCAACGCCGCTCAGCGCCGTCAGCTTCATCAATTCTTCCGAATAATCGCGCACGGTATGCAGCCGCGCTTCCGCGCCATCGAGCGCCTTGGCCGATTCGTCGATCCCGCCCGTCATGCTCTCGACGCGCCGAGTGAGGGTTTCATAGTGGCCGTCGATCTCCGATGCCGCCTCGGCAATATTTCCGGCATTTCCGGCAATCTGTTCCATTGCCGCATCCAGTGTGGACAGCACCGAGCCAATCGCCTGGGTGCCGCCCTGCACCGCCGTGGCCCGCTGCACGCCTTCGGTGCTGCGCGCGATGAGCTGCCGGGTTTGATGGGCGAGATCTTGCAGCGTCACATCGATTTCCGCCGTCGCCTCGGCGGTTTGTCGGGCGAGGGCTTTTACCTCCCCCGCAACGACCGCAAACCCGCGTCCCGCCTCCCCCGCCCGCGCGGCTTCGATGGTGGCATTCAGCGCCAAAAGATTGGTTTGCCGAGCAATCGTGCTGATCCCCGCCGCCACCCGGCTGATCCGCCCCAAAGCGTCGGACAGGCCCGGCAGTTGCCCTTCAATGGCCGTCACCGATTCGGCGAGGGCACGAATTTCGGCCAGGGAGGTTTCGATTGTCCGGCGCGAACCGGCCATATTCTCGCGCGCGGTTTGGGCTTGGGCATGTGCCTTAAGCTGGTGCTGGCAACCGCTCGGTTCTTATCGGTCAAATCCGCAAACAAATGCCGAAAGGCCTGGCACGTTTCTGAATCTTGCCGGACTTGCGTCGCAACCTGGTCGATATTGGCGCTAATATCGGTAATCTCGATCCCAAGATTCCCCGATAGCCGCGCGACCTGTGCAAACGCCTGGCGCAGTTCGTGCTCCTGATCCGTCATGGCTTACCCCGTTTCCCCCTGGAACGTGGGACGAACGTTTTAATCCGCCGCCCCTGGACCCGTTTCGGCCTCTTCATTCAGAATATACGGTAGTAGTTAAGGTAAGGTTTGCCTGCGTGACACGAAGTCGCAACCTACAAAATAAACCGGGCTGCAAAATGCAGCCCGGAGAGTAAATTTTCACATTGTTTTTCGTCTAGAGCGCCGCGAAACTTGCACCCTGTTTTGCAATGCAGCGATACAGGCCGCGTTCATTCGG
>NZ_LAJY01000428.1 GCF_000963705.1 Elstera litoralis
CGCAAGCCAATGCCTTCATCCGCGAGGCGGCGGCGCAACGTCGCCTCGCTCATACCGATGAGAGAGGCGACACTCGCGGCGGTCCAAGCGCGGGCGAGATCACCGCTCAGCAAACTGGTCACGGCGGCGCGCACCTGCCCGTCGCGCAGCAGGCACGGGCGGGCAGCAGCGGCCTATCGGCCAGCAACAGCGCCACTTCCATAACGCGATGATCGAGAATCTCGGCGGGAACGTTTGGCATGCTGACGGTCGTCAGCACGCGCGCGACCGCCTCTTGCAGCAGATCGGTGGCGGGAATAGTCCAGCAGCGCGGATCGAGACTTTCCAGCCCGACGGACTGAAACGCGCTCGGATGCAGCACGCGCACGCGCTGAAGCAGGGAGAGCGGAAACAAGATAATCGCGGCGGCGTAGATGCCCGTGTGCGCATCGGGCTCATTCACCACATCGATGGCGGTATTGGCGGGGAGCAGCGTCAGCGTGCCGGGGCCGGAGGCCGCGTTCCGCCCAGAAACGCTGATTTCCTTACGCCCGGACCAGAGCAGCACGAGCGCGGGGACTTCCGGCTGGAAAGCGCGAACAGCTTCCCGGCGGCGAACGCTATAGCGAATAAAGCGATCCGGTTGATCCTGCAACCCGTCGAAGGCGGTTGCGGCAATCAGCCGGTCAAAGGTGTCCGAAAGCAGGGCAGGCGCGAACCGGGGGTCCGCGACGGCCATCGGCTTAACCCTTCAGCTTTTGAACCTTTACGGGCGCTTGCGGAACGGCCTCGACGGCGGGTTCAATCGCAGCGGCCTGTTGGGGTGCGATTGCTTCCGGCGCTTTGCCTTCGGTGGCACCCGCTTTTTTATAGGCGGCGCGCATCGCATCGACCGACAGCGTCAGGCTGGCGGTGGGTTGGTTTCCGGCGGCGATCTGCTTGCCGGTTTCCTGACGGGCCTGGAAGTCGAGAATCTGACGCTTCACCTGATCGGCGATGCCGACACCGCCCGCTTTGGCGATCATCTTGCCGTATTCATCGACCAGAATGCCCTTGAATGCGTCTTCGCCCGCGCCGCCGCCGAACATATCGTTGGTTTTCACTGTTTCGAACATCGGTTGCAGCATTTGCGAGAGGAACATCGCTTCGAACTCGCGGCCGGTTTTTTCGGCCACGGGCTTCATTGGCCGTCGTCGGCATGCGCGCGGCGAGCGAGCTGCTCAGCGCCTTGTCGCGGCTGGCGGCCAGGGTTGCTCCGGGGAGGGGGGCGGGGGTCGAGGTCATGGGGAGCGCTCCAACCGGCCTTAGAGAATTTCGATATCGGCTTGCAAAGCCCCGGAGGCTTTGATCGTTTGCAGAATGGTAATCAGGTCGCGCGGGCCGACGCCGAGGGCATTCAGCCCGGATACCAACTCGCCGAGCGTGACGCCCGAGGCAGTACGGCCAAGCGGCGACCGGCCTGATCGTCGACTTCGATCTGCGTGCGCGGGACGACCACGGTTTGCGCGCCGCCGCCGAGCTGGCCTTGCGTGCCCGACGCGGCATCCCCCGCCAGCGCGGTCGCACCGGGCGCAAACGGGTTCGGCTGCGAGACCTGCGGCGTTTCGGTGATGCGAATGGTCAGGTTACCTTGAGCGACGGCCACCGTGCTGATGCGCACGTTCTCGCCCATCACGATCACGCCATTGCGCTCGTCGATAACGATTTTCGCCACCATATCCGGCTGGATCGGCAGGTTTTCGATATCGGTGAGCATGGCGACCGTATCGCCCTGATAGCGCGGCGGCACGGTGATTTCAATCGTGCCGGGATCGAGGGGCTTCGCGGCCTGCGCGCCGAGAAAAGCGTTCACAGCGGTCGCGACGCGGCGGGCTGTCGTGAAATCGGGGTTGCGCATCGAAAGACGCACGGAATTAAGCGAGCCCAGCTCGAAGCCGACTTCGCGTTCAACGAGGCCGCCGTTGGCGATGCGGCCCGAGGTGGGCACGCCACGCGTGACCGAGGCTGCCGCCCCCCGCGCCGCGAAACCAGAAATCGCCACCGCGCCTTGAGCGACGGTATAGACTTCGCCATCCGCGCCCATCAACGGGGTGACGAGCAAGGTGCCGCCCTGCAAGGAGGTGGCATCGCCGAGCGCCGAAACGCTCACGTCGATGCGGCCGCCCTGGCGCGCGAAAGCGGGCAGATTGGCCGTTACCATCACCGCCGCGAGATTACGGGTTCGCATTTCATTATTGGCCGTGCGCGCATTGACGCCGAGACGCTCCAGCATCCCCAGTAGCGATTCACGGGTGAAAATGGCGCGGTTCAAACTGTCGCCCGTACCATTGAGGCCGACGACGAGACCATAGCCGATGAGCTGGTTCTCGCGGACGCCTTCAAAATTGGCCACGTCTTTGATGCGCACGGTTTGCGCCATCGCCGGAGTGAGGGAGGTCGCCACCCAGGCCGTGCTTGCCAGAATCGCCGTCGCCAGGGCCACGCGAAGCGTGCGTTGCCATGCGAAGCCCTGGTCAAAATGCCGTTTCATGCCCATGTTTGGCGTCCCTATACATCTCATACGAACCGGAGCCAGATTTGGCCTGCCGCGCGAACCGGACAAGCGATCTCTGTGCCAACCTGAACACTACACGATAGGAGGTTGTTCGAAAACAGAATTTTAAGTTTCTTTGCCGAAATCCCCGTGCTTGGGCGGCAAAAATTTCCTTATCGGCGGCAGGATGCGCCGATAGGATGCGTAAGACAGATCGTGGTAA
Organism: Elstera litoralis; assembly: GCF_000963705.1. Lineage (GTDB taxonomy): Bacteria > Pseudomonadota > Alphaproteobacteria > Elsterales > Elsteraceae > Elstera > Elstera litoralis. The sequence continues at coordinate 2,736 of NZ_LAJY01000428.1, forward strand.
GGTTGAGTTATGCGTATCCAAGGACCTAAAGACCCAGCCCCCGTGACCTCGGGGCGCCGAACCGACAAAACCGCCGAACCCTCGCGGACGGACGCTTTTGCGCGTCTGCTCGCGCCGGAGGAGGCCGCCCCCTCGGCCCCTGCCAGCGGGTCCCGTCCCGTCGCGGGGGTCAATCCCATGCTCACCGTCGATCCCATCGGCGATGAGCCGCAGCGCCGGCGGCGGTCCCGGCAGCGCGCCGAAGCCATTCTCGACCGGCTCGACGATATCCGTCACGGGCTGTTGCTGGGGGTGATCCCCGGCGAGGCTCTGGTCAATCTGGTCGAGCAACTGGCCCTAGCGCGCGAAACTGTTTCGGACCCCAAGCTATTAGAGGTTCTGGATGAGGTCGATCTCCGCGCGCAAGTGGAACTGGCCAAGCTTGAAATGGAGCGGGAAAGCCAAGCGAACCGGGCTTCTTCCCCGCCCAAAGGGATAATCGAGGGGTGAGCGGGCCTGCCCGCGCGGGCCTCTGTTAAAAGTATCGCTGGATTATCTTGCAATTGTGCCCATTGCCCCCTGAACCGACTCCCCCTATACTCCGCGCGCCTTGCTGAAGGGGGATCGAGGGAACTCGAATGACGTCACAAGTGTCGCGAATTGCGTTGCCGCCGGATTACCGTCCGAGTGACGACGAACCGTTTATGAACGAACTGCAGCGTGAGTATTTCCGCCAAAAGCTTTTGCAGTGGCGGGAAGAATTATTGAACGAGTCCTCCGAGACGGTTCATCACATGCAGGAAGAGAGCCTGCAACAACCTGATTTGACCGATCGGGCTTCCATGGAAACCGATCGTGCGCTTGAGTTGCGCACGCGGGATCGGGAACGCAAGCTGATTAGCAAGATTGATGCGGCCCTGCGCCGGATCGACGACGATAGCTACGGCTATTGCGAGGAAACCGGCGAGCCCATCGGCATCAAGCGCCTGGAAGCCCGCCCGATTGCGACCTTGAGCGTCGATGCCCAGGAACGTCACGAGCGCATGGAACGGACCCACCGCGAGGAATAGTCGCGGGCGGCGTTAGAAAGTGAAAGGGCGGTGCTGCGGTGCCGCCCTTTTTACTTATGTGTCTGGTATTCGCTAGCCTCTTCGGCCGTTCGGGTACGAAGCGCCTCTTCGACGGCGCGGGGATTACGGTCGATGACGGTCAAATAGGCTCTGGCAGATTGGTCTGGCTTGCGTCGCCCTTGCTCCCATTCCTGCACCGTGCGGGTCGGAAAACGAAAACGCTGGGCAAATTGTTCGCGCGACAAGCCAAGACGATTGCGCAGTGCACGAACGTCAACATCGGGTGTTAAGGCAACGACATGCACCGCGGCCGGTGCCAAATCGCCCTTGGCAATCGCCAAAGCCTCACCCATCGCCTCGATCAACGCGTCGCCTATATTTTTTTTGCTCATGATGTTCTCCGTGCCTTTGCCGCTGCCTTGATTTGGGCCGCAAGCCCTGCGACAGCTTTCGTCTGCTCGGGCGTCAGGTCGCACTGTTCGCCCTTACCGTAGATGAGAAGCGCGTATAGCGGGTTATTGAGGTCGAAAAAATAATAGATGACCCGAATGCCACCCGATTTACCCTTACTCTTGGCAGCAAACCGAACCTTCCTAACGCCGCCTGTTCCGGGCATTTCGTCGCCCGCTTCTGGATTTTTCGCGAGGAACGTAATCAGATCGAGCCGCTCTTCGGGGGACAATAGCTTTTCTGCCCGGCGTGCGAACACCGCCGTTTCAACGACAGAAAGAAGGGCCGGTTCCATAGCGATAATTATGCGGCATTGACGCAGTCGTGTCAAAGGTCAGCACCGCCTGGATGG
>NZ_LAJY01000429.1 GCF_000963705.1 Elstera litoralis
CAACGCGCAGCCCGAAGCAGGCTGCCGATTGGATTGAAGCGAATGTCGAAGGCCTGACCGTCGAACGCTTCTCTGACGGGTCGAAGGCCCCCACAATCAGAGAGGCCAATGCAATGATGAATGAAACCGCCGCGATTTGGGCGCGGGAAAATCCTATTCGCTCCTCCGCCCCCGACCCAGACGCAACCAAGACCGAAATGGCGCTGCGGATGAAAAATCTGGATCTGAGTAAGGCGCAAAAATTGCTCTCAACCGAGCCCCAGACAACCGCCGAGTGCTGGCAGCGGAATATCGATTGGTTCAAGGCCGATCACTCCGCGTAAAAATACCGCGCCGGGGCGGAAACACGCGGGCGTCGCAGCACAGCGATCTTGCTTTCGGGCACGCCGATGTTAGGCTGCCGAAAAATCCCACTTGGCGGCCCGAATGCCCACCCCTGCGACGCTTCTTACGATCGATCTTACCGCCCTTGTCCGCAACTGGCGGCACCTCGCTGGCCAAGCCGCCCACGGGAACTGTGCGGCGGTGGTGAAGGCCGATGGCTATGGCCTGGGCGCGGTCGAGGTTGCCGCAGCGCTGCTGGCCGCGGGCTGCACGCAGTTCTTCGTCGCCCATCTTGCCGAAGCCATTAGTTTGCGGGCGGGTCTTGCGACGCGGTTCCCCGATAAGCACCCCAGCATCGGCGTGCTCAATGGGCTTTTCGCAGGCGAACAGGCGGAGTTTGTCGCCCATAACCTTATCCCGGTTCTCAACAGCCCGGCGCAGCTCGCCGATTGGCCCGCCGACGCGCCCGCCATTCTGCAAATCGATACCGGCATGAGCCGCCTGGGGCTGGAAGCCGCCGAGTTCGACGCCGTGCTGCCCGATCTGCGTCGCCGCCCGTTCACGCTGCTGATGAGCCATTTCGCCTGCGCCGATGCGCCGGATCATCCGCTGAACCGTCAGCAGATCGACCAGTTCGGCGCGGCCCTACGGCAGCTGCCGGGGGTTCCGGGAAGCCTCGCCGCCTCCTCCGGGATTTTCCTCGGGGCCGATGCCCATTTCGATCTGCTGCGCCCCGGCTATGCCCTCTATGGTGGCAATCCAACGCCGGGTCAACCGAACCCGATGACGGCGGTCGTGCGCCTTTCGACGCCGATTCTGCAAATCCGCGACATTCCGGCGGGCCGCCCGGTCGGTTATGGCGCGCGTTGGGTCTCGAAAGCCCCAAGCCGGATCGCAACGGTGCCCTATGGTTATGCCGACGGCGTGCCGCGCGTGACCGAAGGCGCGATTTTTCATCTGGGCGGACAGCCGGTCCCGGTGGTCGGGCGCGTGTCGATGGATTTGATTACGCTGGACGTGACCGGCGTCGCCGCCGCGATTCCCGGCGCGGAGGTAGACATTCTCGGCCCACAGCGCGATATAGACCAGGGCGGTACCGATGGCGGTACGCTGGGGTATGAAATTCTCACCAGTATCGGACGGCGCGCCGCGCGCCGCTATGGAACCTAACGTATGCCGCTGCTTAGCCCCCTGGGTCGGTTCGCCCTTGCGTTTTTTGCGACAAGCGGACGGATTACGCTGTTTGCCCTGGAAGCTGTGAGCCATTGGGTGCGTCCGCCCTTCTATGGCCGACAGTTCTTGCGGCAATTCATTGACATCGCTTATTTTTCACTGCCGGTCGTGGGATTAACCACGCTTTTTACCGGCATGGTGCTGGCGCTCCAGGCCTATACCGGCTTCTCCCAGTTCAATGCCGAGAGCACAATCTCGAACCTCGTTGTGCTAGCGATCACGCGCGAATTGGGGCCGGTCATGGCCGGGTTGATGGTCGCGGGCCGCGTCGGGGCGGCGATGGCCGCCGAGCTTGGCACGATGCGCGTGACCGAACAGATTGACGCGCTCGACACGCTCTCGACCCCGCCGATGAAATATCTCGTTGCGCCGCGCCTGCTGGCGGGAACGCTGGCGCTGCCACCGCTGGTGGCGATTGGCGACATTATCGGCGTCATGGGCGGCTGGCTGATCGGCGAGAATAAGCTTGGCTTCAACGGAGCCGCTTATATTCAATCGACAGTGAATTTCCTCAGCTTCGATGATGTTCTGTCGGGCATGGTGAAAGCCGCCGTCTTTGGCTTCACCGTCACACTGATGGGCTGCTACCACGGGTTCAATTCCGGGCGCGGGGCGCAGGGCGTGGGGCAAGCGACGACGAACGCTGTCGTCTCGTCCTCCATTCTTATCCTCGTGTTCGATTATCTGTTGACGGAGGCGTTTTTCGCAAAATGAGCGCCGCATTGAGTTCGGGGCACCCCCCCGCGAAAATCGCCCTCCGCAATGTCACCAAGAGCTTCGGCCACAAGCATGTCTTGCGCGGTGCGGACCTCGTGATTCCCAAAGGTCAGAGCACTGTCATCATCGGCGGCTCGGGGACGGGCAAATCGGTTCTGCTTAAGTGCATTCTGGGGCTCATCCAGCCCGACGCCGGGGCCATCGAGATTGATGGCGTCAATATTCTGAAAGAGGGTGCCCAATCGCGCCGGGATATCCGCCAGAAGATCGGTATGCTTTTTCAGGGCGGCGCGCTGTTCGATAGTCTGAGTGTCTGGGAGAATGTCGCCTTCGGGCTGATGAAGGGCGAGCGGATGCCTGCGCGAGAGGCAAAACCCATCGCCATCAAAAAGCTCGGCCAAGTTGGCCTTGGGCCAGACGTGGCGGACCTGTTTCCGGCGGAACTATCCGGCGGCATGCAGAAGCGCGTCGGCCTGGCCCGCGCCATCGCCCGCGAGCCGGAGATTCTGTTTTTCGATGAGCCGACGACTGGGCTCGACCCGATCATGGCGGGGGTTATCAACGATCTCATCCGCCAATGCGTCGCCGATCTGGGCGCGACCGCCGTATCTATCACCCATGATATGACCAGCGTGCGGCATATCGCCGATCAAGTGGCGATGATCTACGAGGGCAAATTCATCTGGTCGGGGCCGATTGACGCGCTTGAAACCTCCGGCAATCCTTACGTCGATCAGTTCATTCACGGGCGAACCGAAGGGCCGATTCCGCTGCAAGTGCGGAGCGCTTGATGGCCCGAGGCAATAGCCAGTTCGTTTGCCAAGCCTGTGGAGCTTTTTACGCCAAATGGCAGGGCCAATGCACGGCCTGCGGCGAGTGGAATACCCTGGTCGAAGAGGCCGCCCCGCCCTCGGTCGGCGGAAAAAAAGGGCGCGGCGGTGCAACGGTCGCGTAGTTCTGGGCTGACGTTCGTCGACCTCGGCGGCCTGTCCACACCCGCACCGCGCCGCCCCTCGGGCATCGATGAGTTGGACCGGGTGACGGGCGGCGGCATCGTGCCCGGCTCAGCCATTCTCATCGGCGGCGATCCCGGCATCGGCAAATCCACGCTGCTAACCCAAGTCGTCGCCCGCCTTGCCGAAACCGGCAGCCGCTGCGCCTATATCTCCGGCGAAGAGGCGGTAGATCAGGTGCGCCTGCGCGCTGCCCGCCTTGGCATTGCCTCAGCCCCCGTTGCCTTGGCCTCGGCCACCGCCTTGCGCGATATCCTCCCGGCGCTGGAGGGCGAGAATCCGCCCGATATCGTCGTGATCGATTCGATCCAGACCATGTATCTCGATGCCCTCGATAGCGCCCCCGGCACGGTCGGCCAAGTGCGTGCCTGCGCCCAAGAGCTGATTCGTGCCGCAAAAAAGCGCGGTTTCGCCCTTATCCTCGTCGGACACGTCACCAAGGAAGGCGCGATTGCCGGGCCGCGCGTGTTGGAACATATGGTCGATACGGTTCTCTATTTTGAAGGCGAACGTGGTCATCAGTTCCGCATCCTACGCGCAGTAAAAAACCGTTTTGGGCCAACCGATGAAATCGGCGTGTTCGAGATGACCGATAAGGGGCTGAAGGAAGTTCCCAATCCCTCCGCCCTGTTCCTGGCCGAACGGCGCGACGATGTGTCGGGCGCAGCCGTTTTCGCCGGAATGGAGGGCACGCGCCCCGTGCTGGTGGAAATCCAGGCCCTCGTCGCCCCCACCAGCTTCGGTACGCCGCGCCGCGCGGTCGTCGGTTGGGACAGCGGGCGGCTGGCAATGGTGATGGCGGTGCTGGATGCGCGCTGCGGCCTCAGCATCGGCGCGCAGGATGTTTATCTGAATGTCGCGGGCGGTTTGCGGATTTCCGAACCCGCCGCCGATCTCGCCGTTGCCGCCGCCCTGGTTTCCGCCTATTCCGGGGAGCCGGTGCCGTCCGACATGGTGGTGTTCGGCGAAGTCGGGCTCGGCGGTGAGGTTCGACAGGTCGGCCAAACCGACGCCAGGCTGAAGGAAGCCTTGCGCTTGGGCTTCGGACGGGCTTTGATCCCGGCGCGCCGGTCCGGGGCCACGAACGGCGGGCTTGGGCTGGAGTTGACCGAGGTTGACCGGCTGGCCGATCTGGTGGAGCGCCTCGCCCCGCCGGATGAAAGTAGTTGGCGGCGCAAGCTGCCTGAATAGTTTAGCGCGTGAAAACGGGACCAAAACCGGGACCGAGAGGAACAGAATGGACGGCGGCTTTCATATGACCGACATCGCGGTCGTGATCGTGGTGCTGATTTCGGGGGTGCTGGCCTTCCTGCGCGGTTTCGTGCGGGAAGCCTTGGGTATCGCCGCCTGGATCGGCGCGGCCTTCATCGCCATGCAGGTACAGCCCCTCACGATGGGGCTGGCGATGGACCTGATCGGCATGGAGGTGATCGCTAAATACGGCTCCTGGGTCGTTATCTTCCTGATCGCGCTGATTATCCTGTCCATCGTCAGCGGCGCGGTGGCGAATATGATTAAGGACACCAGCCTGAATGCGCTGGATCGGTCCTTGGGCTTCGTCTTCGGTCTGGCGCGCGGCGCGCTGCTGATCGCGGTCGCCTATTTCCTCGGCGCGCAACTGATGAATAAGAACGCGCCGCCGCCGGAATGGTTGGCCCAGGCGAAAACCTATCCGCTGATCCTGCGCGGGGCCGATATCGTCTCGATCGTCGTGCCGCGCGACCCAGCAGAACAGGCGGTTCGTGAGGCGGATCAATTGCGCCGCCAGGGCGAAGCCTTGCTGGAGATTCAAAAGAACCTGCAAACCCTTACCGCGCCGCCGGCGGGTCCGTCACACCGCAACCGGCGCCGGTCGCGCC
>NZ_LAJY01000043.1 GCF_000963705.1 Elstera litoralis
ATGAGCAAGTAAAGCACCGGCAAACCGCTCCAGACTTCGATGAAGCGCTGGAACAGCAGATCGGTCAGCCCGCCATAATAGCCCTGCACGGCCCCCGCCGCGATGCCGATGACGGCGCTGACACTGGCGAGAATCAAACCGAACAGCAACGACACGCGAAGCCCATAGAGCAGCCGCGCCACCAAATCGCGCGCTTGATCGTCAGTCCCCAACCACTGCTGCCGGTTCGGCGGGACGGGCGCGGGACGGTCGAGGTCTTCAATCACAGTATCGTAGCGGTAGGGCACCAGCGGCCAGAGCATCCAGCCTTTTTCCTGGATCAAGGCCTGCACCTCTGGGGCGCGGTAATCGGCTTCGGTCGGGAAATCGCCGCCGAAAGTGGTTTCGGCATAGACCTTGACCACCGGCACGTACCAGCCGCCATCGTAGCGAACCAGCAGCGGCTTATCGTTGGCGATCAGATCCGCGCCCAGGGACAGTAGAAAAATCGCCAGGAAAATCCATAAGGACCAAAAGCCCCGGCGGTTGGCTTTGAACGCGAGCAGGCGGCGGCGGGTGATCGGGCGCATTACCCCTCCCGCCGGTTAAAATCGATGCGCGGATCGATCCAGGTGAAGACCAGATCCCCCAGCAGTTGCAGCAACAGCCCGAGCAGGGTGAAAGCGTAGAGCGTGCCGAACATCACCGGATAATCGCGGCTGGTGGTGGCCTCGAACCCGAGCAACCCCAAGCCATCGAGCGAGAAAATCACCTCGATCAGCAGGGAGGAGGTGAAGAGCGTCGCAATGAAAGCCGCCGGAAACCCGGCAATCACCAGCAACATGGCATTGCGGAAGACGTGGCCGTAGAGCACCTGATTTTCCCGCAAGCCCTTGGCCCGCGCCGTCAGCACATAGGCTTTGCCGATTTCATCGATGAAGCTATTTTTGGTCAGCAGCGTCAGGCTGGCAAAGCCGCCGATCAGCATCGCCGTAAGCGGTAAGGCGAGATGCCAGAAGTAATCAAGAATCTTCCCGCCGAGCGACAGGCTTTCCCAATTATCGGAAACAAGGCCGCGCAAGGGGAAGATCGACAGGAACGAGCCGCCCGCGAACAGCACGATCAGCAGCACCGCAAACAGAAAGGCGGGTACGGCATAACCGACGATCACGGCGACGCTCGTTATCACGTCGAAGCGGCTGCCGTCGCGCACCGCTTTGGCGATGCCGAGCGGGATGGAGACGCCATAGGTCAGCAGCAGCGTCCAGAGCCCCAGGGACAGCGAGACGGGCAGCTTATCGATGACCAGATCGATAACGCTGCGGTCGCGGAAGAAGCTCTTGCCGAAATCGAACTGAAGATAATTCCCGAT
>NZ_LAJY01000430.1 GCF_000963705.1 Elstera litoralis
AGAACTCGCCATTTTTAGCGGTCAGGCGCTCGTATTTCGTATCGTCGGGGGCGTTTTTTTGGACCGAGGCAATGCCATTTTCGGCAGAGTTTTTCGATTCATAATTTTCGCTGGCGAGAATAATCTCGTGGTTTCCTGCCTTCAGGGCAAACCGAAACGCGCCGCTGCTGGTTTTGCTCAAAACATAGTAACCGGCCATGTTTCTACTCCCTATGCAGGAAAATTCATCGAAAGAACGCGCCGAAGCCCGAGGGCCTCGGCGCATCTTCGCTTATTTTACGGTGATGCGATAGAGCGCCGTTGTACCGCTCACTTCATTGCCGACGATCAGCAGCGGCTGGCCGGTGGGCGAATCCTTCGCGGCCACGAACGTGAGGCCCTCTGGGCCAAGGTCGCCAGCCTTCGCCAAATCCTTCTTCGGGTCGGCGTCGAAGTCGCGGCTATTGGTGTAACCGCTAAAGCGCGGCGCGCGCGGATCGGTGATGTCATAGACCATCACGCCGCCAATACGCTCCAGCCCAATAAAAGCGTAGGTTTTATCGCCGATCTGACCAAGCGCCAGCCCTTCCGGTTCCGGGCCTTTATTATCCGAACGATCATCGACGGCATTCTTATCGTGGGTCGAGTTGAACCATTTCGGGTTCAGCGTAGCGAGACGGGTTTCAAACGCGTCGCCCGAATCCCAAACCAGCCCGCCGTTTTCGTCGCGGATGGAGAAGGAGCGCGCGCCAAACGCGTAGAGCGTGTCATAGACCAGCTTGCCATCCGCCGAGAGTTTCGGCGTGCCGTCCGCATTGGTTTGATAGCCCTGGCCCCAGGAAATCGTAAGGCGGCCCAGCGCTTCGTCCTTGGCGCAATCGCCCGGCCCCTCGGCGGTCGCCCCGCAATAGCCGAAGACTTGCGGCGAGAGCATCGCGCCTTTTGCCAAGGCCCTTAGCTGCGGCGGCAGATCGTCGCCCGCGCGGCCATCGAAGCCTTTGGGGTTAACGAGATGCTTCACGCGGAACTCTTCAACGAAACCGGGCGCACCCTTGGCGTCGCCGCCCTTCCAGGCCTTATCGTCGCCGCGATTGAAAGTCCAATAGGCCTTATTGTCCTCGCCCCAGGGGCGGCTGTCGCCTTCATTGGCGGTAACGATGTAGGTCTTGCCCCCTGCGGTATAGGCGGCGATGGAATCGGGAATATAGAAGCCCTTCACGCCCGCCCAGGTCTTGATCGTCGCGGCTTTATCGGTATCGGAGGTATCGAGGCCATTGCCCGGCGCGCCGTGATCCTTCACACCTAAGCCCTGAACCAGTGTGACGCTGGCGCTGGCTATATCGATACGGGCGAGGGCGTTATTTTCCTGCAAGGCGACCCAGGCGGTTTTGCCATCCTCGGACACGGCGATATATTCCGGCTCCAAATCCTGCGCCACGCTCGCGCCGGGGCTGGTAATGCGCGCGCCCTGGGCGCGCAATTCGGCTTCCTTGCCGTTCCAAGCGCGGAAATCGGCCGTGCGCGCGGTCGGGGCGGCAAGATTGCTGATGTCGATAATGCTGACCGAGCCTTCGGGGTCGACGGCGTAATCATCGGCAGGCTCGCCCTCATTGGCGACCAGAACCGTTTTTCCGTCCGGGGTGAAGGTTAGCATGTCGGGCAGTGCCCCAACCTGCACTTTACCGAGCAGCTTGAAGTCCGACGTTGTGTAGAAAGCGGCGAAGCCCGGATCGGTCTTCACGGCGGGCTCGACGGCCAGCGCGACCACACCATTGCGGACGGCCAGGCTGTTCACCGTAGCATTGGGGGCAACGTCGCGGGCATTGATCTCGCCAATGCGGCGCGGATTGGCGGGATCGGCAACATCGAGCACATCCACCGCCCCGGCCTTGGCATTCACAACGAAAGCACGGCGGGTGCTGGGGTCATAGCCGGTGATTTCGGCAGCGCTCGCGCCGAAAATGCCCGAACTATAGCGCCCGAGCAGCATCAGCGCGTCCCCGTCTGCTGCCGCTGCGGGCAGCGCTGCCGCCAGCACCAAAGCCATTGCCGCAGTCCGGCGCATTGCTTGAACCGACATATTTGTCTCCCCCTCGGAATGATGAATGCCGGGACGATACGGGGGAGCCGTGACAGTATTATTACTCAAAAGACGCTCAAGAAGTGCCGTTCGCTCCGGATCATCCTTGTAGAAATAACAGGGCTGGGAGACGCGTTTGCGGCGCTGAAGATCCCGCTCACCCCTGCCCTGACCGATATTCACTGGCCTCGCGCGCCGCACCTGCTAAACTGCGCCGCTTGCTTTGAGCCCGCCGCAGGTGGGTGTCGTTTGCGATGATTTGTGTGGAGCGTGCCTGTCGATGACCTCAGTCCCCTTGCCCAAAAATCCGGCTGGAACCACGAATGCGGAAGACTATAACGCCGATTCGATCAAGGTCTTGCGCGGTCTCGATGCCGTGCGCAAGCGCCCCGGCATGTATATTGGCGATACGGGCAGCGGCTCCGGCCTGCATCACATGGTCTATGAGGTGGTCGATAACGCCATCGATGAATCGCTGGCCGGGCACTGCGATCTGGTCGAAGTGATTCTCAACTCGGACGGCTCCTGCACGGTGCGCGACATGGGCGCGG
>NZ_LAJY01000431.1 GCF_000963705.1 Elstera litoralis
CTCCGACTGAGCCGCAAAAAGCAATAGAATCAGCGCTGATACTAACCCCGCTCGCTGAATCTTTTGCGCCATGCTTCCCTCCCGTGAAACTCCTTATCAGAGTCCCTACAGGAGGGAATTGGACTTGTCTAGGTAATACCTCTTAACGCGCCTAAGTCTTACCTTAATTGCACTGCAAGAGTAACAACCATATAAGGACTCGCGACATGCCGGTAATACTTCTTAACGGCCTATCCTGTCCTTTTCCCTGATAACGACGGTGCGCCATTTGGTTAAAATGCGGCGCATTTCAAGCCGCTTGTATTTGAGACAAAAACTGATCGACGTGGTGGCGCATAACGGTGATCTGCGTGTTGATCGAGGTTGCCGCTTGCACTACTTGCTGCGCCGCACTCCCGGTCGATTGCGCCTCGGTGGTCACGACCTGCGCCTGCTGCGTCAGCCCTGCCGCGCCGACCGCCGCTTGCCGGACGTTCTGAGCAATCGCTTTGGTAGCTTGGCCTTGTTGCGATACGGCAGCGTTAATCGTCATCGCGCCCTCGTTCATCGAGCGGATGATGGAGCCGATCTTTTCGATGGCATCGACCGTACTTCCCGTCGCCGTCTGGATCGCGCCAACCTGGGCTTGAATGTCTTCGGTCGCCTTCGCGGTCTGAGTTGCGAGGCTCTTCACTTCGGAGGCGACGACGGCAAAGCCCTTCCCGGCATCGCCGGCGCGCGCGGCTTCAATCGTGGCATTCAGCGCCAGAAGATTGGTCTGGCTCGCAATGGCATTGATGAGCTGCACGATTTCGCCAATGCGATGGGCGGCATCGGCCAAGCCGCGGACCTGCCCGGTTGTTAGATCGACGCTCACCACGGCGTCGCCCGCCATCGTCACGGACCGCTGAACCTGTTGGGAAATCGCCCGAACCGATTGATCGAGTTGATCCGCTGCTGTTGCGACCGATTGTACATTGCGCGTGGTATCGTCTGCCGCCGCCGTCATCGAACTGGTGTGGCTGATCGAGCATCGGCCAAATTGGCCATTTGCCGCGATTGGTCGATCATCTGCCCTGCCGCGCCTTCTACCGAGCCAACCAGCCCAGCCACCGAAGCTTCAAACTGGCGGCTGAGTTCTTGCAGGGCTTGGCGCTTGGTCGCCGCCGCCGCCGCTTCCAGTTGCGCTTGTTCGGCCTGGAGCGCGTCCATGCGCGCGGCATTATCCTTAAAGACTTGAACCGAGCGGGCCATTGCGCCGATTTCATCCTGGCGGCCCTGGCTGGGAATCTCCATCTGGCGCGCACCGCTGGCCAGATCCTGCATCACGCTCGCAATCTTACGCAGCGGCTTCGAGATCATCCAGCCGATCACCGCCACCAGCGCCACGACCAGCAGCACCATGATAATGACCGCCGCAATGCTACTATCCATTGCCGAGTCTGCAATCATGCGGTTTTGCGCGTCCAAGCTCCAGGCAATCGCAATCGCGCCCCGCAAGCTATCGCCGCGTCGGCTTGTAACGGGTGAAACAATGACGATGTGATCTTCGGTAAACAGCACCGCGCTGCGCAATTCTTTCAGCGTCGGCAAAGCATTATTAAAGACCGTATCGATTGGATAGGGTTTTAAACGCTTAGTTTCATCGTGATAATCAATAATTACCTTGCCGTCGAGATCGAAGGCGGCTACACTCGCAAGAGTTGAGTCGGGCCGTTTTTGCCAAGGGCAAATATTCGGCTTCAACGCCCGCACCGTCGCCGCCTGCCACCGCAGTCCGCACGGCGACCGCCAGCATTTCTGACTTGATCGTCGCTTCCTGGCGCAAGGTTTCGAGCAAACTCACCTGCGTCGCGCGGATTTGCAGCGCGATCAGACCGGCGAAACTGAGCAATACCGCGAGGGTGAGCATCACTGCTACCTTGCGCGTCAAGGTCCAAAAAGACGTCATCCCATGTCTCCCCCGTGCCCAGCACGGCAGGCGGCTTGATGATCCCCCACGGCTCACCAATCCCCTGCCGGAGCAGTAACGCGCCTATGCCGCGTTAAATGTTAACACGCACAAACTGTGCCGCTTCCGCCCCGACCTTTTCCGTGCATTCCGGCGTTTTCCGGATATTTTAAACACACGATGGTCGAAATTGCGGGAGAAGCTCCCTGTCATTTGAACTCTCGATACAGTACATTTTTTGGAAATGAAACTGAAATAATATGAACTCAACTACCGACGGTAACAAACGAAAGATCCTAAGCAAATGATGGGGTTCGCCATACATTTATTGCGGAAATATTGCCGTTTGGGCAGTTTTCTGGTCGTGGCAGCCCTTCTGACCAGTTGCGCGCAGCGCCCCCCGGCCCCGCCGCGCGAGACCGCGCCGCCGCCGCCGCGAACCGAGGGCAGTAGTGAGACCTATCTTGCTTGTCAGGCTAATCTATCGGAAGTCGCTGGGATTTCGAGCCCATCGCCAGTTTCGCCACACCCGATGGCTGCGGCGTGACCGAGGGAGTTAAACTGCAACGCTCGACGCTGGTCTTGAGCCGCCCAACCGTCGTGACTTGCGATCTTGCTTACGCGATTGCCCGGTTCGAGTTTGAAATTCTTCAACCGCTCGCCGAAGAATTATTCAAAAAGGAAGTCAAACGCGTCGATCACGTCGGCTCGTATAATTGCCGAGGTATCCGCAATAACCGCGCCCGCCTGTCGGAGCACGCTAAGGGCCGCGCCATCGATATTATCGGGGTGGAACTCACCGACGGCACCCGCATTCGCGTCGAAGCCGATTGGGCCGATAAGGGGCCGAAGGGCCAATTCTTGCGCCGAGCGGCAAAATCCGCCTGCGGGCTGTTCAGTGTCGTCTTAGGCCCGAACGCCGACCGCGACCATCGGGATCATCTGCATTTAGACGTCGGCCCTCAGCGTTACTGCGGCGCTTGATCCAACCGGCCACGCAGCCCGAACGCCAGCAGCAGCCCCGCCGCCGACAGCCCCGCCATCGCATAGAACCCCGCTCCGCCGAAACTGCCATAGAGCGGGCCGACCAGCATATAGGCGAGCCCCGAGCCAATCCCCATCGGCAGGGCGGCATAGAGCCCTTGCGCGCGGGCAGACAGGCCTTGCGGGCTGCACTCGCTGAGCAACTGCATTGCCCCCAGATGTGCCGCACCGAAGGTCAGCGCGTGCAGAATTTGTACGAACACGAGAACCGTAAAATCGCTCGTCGTCCCCAACACGCACCAGCGGAACGCTCCCGCGAGTCCCGCCACCACCAATAGCGCCACCGGCCGCCGCAGCACGCCAAAACGCGGCACGACCGCAAACAGAATAATCTCGAAAATAACGCCCTCGGCCCACAGCAGACCGATCTGATCTTTACTCAGCCCCATCTTCTGCCAATGCAGCGACGAAAAAGCATAGTAGAAAATATGCGAGTTTTGGAGCAAGGCAGCGGTCAAATACAGCCGTCGCAGCGAGCGGGTGCGCAGCAGCACGGCGAACCCCATCAGGATATCGCGCAGGCCCCGCAGGCTCTGGCGCGGCTCCATCGGCGGGTCGATCAAACCCCGGCTGGCAATCGCGCCGAGGATAATCAGGCCCGCCGCGACGAAAACGATCGGCCCCGGCCCCGTCGCCTCCAACACCGGCCCCATCGCCAGCGCCAGGACGAGGAAGGACGCCGAGCCCCACAGCCGCACCTGACTATAGACAAGCCCTTGCTGCGCCCCGCTGTCAGCGTTACGGCGTCCGTGACCGAAACCACCGCCGCGTGCAAGGCCGTCGCCACTGCCGAGAGGATAAGGATCATCCCGAACGATTGGGACGCCGCCAGCGCAATCATCAGCGCCGCTTCGAGCAGGAGCGTCGCCGCGATCAAATCGCGCTTGCGCCGCACCAAATCCGCCACCTGCCCCGCCAGCAGGGTGAAAACGACCTTCGCCGCCATCCCGAAGGCGAAGACCAGCCCGATTTCCGACGGAGTCAGGCCGCGATAATCGAACCAGACCGACAGAAACGGCGTCACCACGCCAAGCGAGCTGTAAAAGGCCGCGAAAAACAGGCTGAAACGGAGATAAGCGCTCATCCCCTATCCTTGCCCCGTCCGCGCGGGCGCGTCGAGGTGCCGCCGGGGCATAGGTCGTATGCCTATGCCGCCCCGGTGGAAGCTGATATAGAGCGCTGCCCCCTGTCATGGAGAGCTTCTGATGCCCCGTTGGACGCCCGGCGATACCCTGGTTCTCGCCACCCATAACCCCGGCAAAGTGCGCGAGATTGAAGACCTACTGCGCCCCTTCGCCGTGCCCGTGGTGGCCGCTGGCGCGCTCGGCCTGCCCGAGCCGGAGGAAACCGGCCTGACCTTCATCGCCAATGCCGAACTGAAAGCCCGCGCCGCCGCCGAAGGCTCCGGCAAGCCATCGCTCGCCGACGATAGC
>NZ_LAJY01000432.1 GCF_000963705.1 Elstera litoralis
TCCCCTCGGCCCCGGCACCGAAGCCCGATATTCGCGTCGCCCTGCTCGCCCCAACCACGGGCCGCGCGCAAGCGGTTGGGGCAAGGTTGGTGGAAGCGGCGCAGCTCGCCGTCTTCGATCACGCGCCGAACGGCTTTAAGCTGCTGCCCTTCGATACCGAGAAAGACGGGGCCGCCGCCGCCGCCCAAGCCGCCGTTGCCGCCGGGGCGCATATCATCATCGGGCCGCTGTTCGCCGCCCAGGTGGCCGAGGTTGCGCCGATTGCCAAAGCCGCAGGCCTCTCCGTCATCAGCTTCTCCAATGATCGCTCGGTCGCGCAGACCGGCGTCTATGTGCTCGGCCTCTCGCCCGTGCAGGCCTTGCAGCGCGCGATTGCGATTACGCGGGAAAAGGGCGCAACCCGCTATGCGGCCCTGGTGCCCGATGCCCCCATCGGCCGCCAACTCACCGCCAGCCTGGAACGCAGCCTGCCGCAACTGGGCGGCAGCCTCGTGCGGGCCGATAGCTATCCGGCGACCGCGACCGATTTCCAAGGCATCGTGCGGCGCACGGCGGAATACGACCGCCGCCGCGCCGATCCGCCGCCGCCGCCCTCCTATCAAGTGCTGGTGATCGGCGAACTCTCGGTGCCGCGCCTGAAGCAGATGGGGCCGTGGATTCCCTATTATGATATCGACGTCAAAGACGTGCGCCTCGTCGGTATGCCGCAGTGGGACGATCAATCGCTGGGGGCCGAACCCGGCTTCGTCGGTGCCTGGTACGCCGCCCCCGACCCCGCCGGGCGTGGGCCGTTCGAGGAAAAATACAAGGCGGCTTACGGTTCGGTGCCGAACCGGCTGTCGTCGCTCGCCTATGACGCCGTGGCGCTGACCGCCGTGATCGGCAAGCTCACCAACGGCCCGAACTTCTCCGATTCGACCCTGACCAATCCCAATGGTTTTGCCGGGGTCGAAGGCCTGTTCCGCCTGAATATGGACGGCAGCAGCGAACGCGGCCTTGCCGTGTGGGAAATCCAACGCGGCCCCCACAAACAAATCGCCCCGGCGCCGGGCAGCTTCTTGCCGCCGACCAATTAGGGCAGGGCCATTAATTACCGTTCCGCGCATGCGGAACGGTTCGGGGGCGTGCGACGGACCGCCGTATTTTAGGCTTTGAAGGTAATTGGCGTCCCCGGCGGGATTCGAACCCACGGCCTGCAGCTTAGGAGGCTGCCGCTCTATCCTGCTGAGCTACGGGGACCGACCCGCAAGCTTTATACGGGATGATGGCTTAAGGGGCAACGAGAGAGGCCAATTCCAGCTTATAGCGTTCGGTTGCCCGCACCAGGGCGGCGCGGATGCCGGGTTCGAGGGCGGCGTGACCCGCATCGGGGATTATCACCAGATCGGCTTCCGGCCAAGCTTGTTTCAGCTCATAGGCCGATACCGCTGGGCAGACCGTGTCGTAGCGGCCCTGGACGATGGTACAGGGCAGGCGGCGGATGCGGCCGATTTGGGTGAGCAACTGCCCTTCCGCCATAAACAGATCATGGACGAAATAATGGGCCTCCAAGCGGCTGATGGCCAGCGTTGCGCCATTCGGCTCCTGCGGCAGGTCGGGCGCGGGCAGCAGGGTGGAGGCGCGGGTTTCGAACTGGCTCCAGGCGTGGGCGACGGGCAGATGGATCGCCGGGTCCGGGTCGGTAAGGCGGCGGTAATAGGCCGTGAGCAGTTCTTGCGGCGTGCGCTGCCCCTGTTCGGCTTCGGGGAGCGCTGCGACGAAATCCTGCCAAGCATCGGGGAAAATCTGGCGGATGCCGGTGAGGAACCAATCGACCTCCGAGCGCCGACCCAGAAAAATGCCGCGCAGCACGAAGCCCAGGCAATGATCGGGGTGCGCCTGCCCATAGGCGAGCGCCAAGGTGGACCCCCACGAGCCGCCGAAAACCAGCCAACGGTCCACCCCGAGTTCGAGGCGCAAGGCTTCGATATCGCCAATCAGGGTTTGGGTAGAATTCTCCCGCACCTCGGCGGTCGGGCGCGAGCGGCCGCAACCGCGCTGATCGAACAGAATAATGCGATAAGCGTCGGGATCGAAAAACCGCCGATGGGTCGGCGAGGCCCCCGCCCCCGGCCCGCCGTGCAAAAACAGCACGGGGAGGCCTTGGGGATTGCCGCATTCTTCCCAATAAACCCGATGAATATCGCCCCGCGCCAACATGCCGTGGCGATGGGGGTCGATCGGGGGGAAGAGGTCGGTCTGCATTCAAGGAGTCTCCGCTGCAAGAGGGAGGCAGTCGCCTCCCCCCTCACAGAACACGCTTAAATCATAGGGTTTCAAGCAAAAAACGCCGGTTCTGCGACTGAATCGGACGGGCATTGAGCGGAAAAAGCGCAGCAAAGGCCTGAATTTGCGCTTTCGACGCCCGCACCGGACGGCGGAAAACCGACCAGAGAATGCCTTCCGTGCAGGGCGGCGTCGTCAACGACCCCGCATAGCGGTAAAAGGCGCGATCGTCAGGCAAAAGCCCATCGAAACGGAGCGGTTCACCCAGCGGTTGCTCCGGGCCGGGTTTCGGCAAATTGGCGAAAACCTGCTTGAGGGTGGCATTTTCGGCCCCCTCTTCAATGAACACACCGAGAACGGCGAGTTCGCCCGCTTCGGACTTATGGACGAAATGGCATTCGAGCGGAAAGGATTTGCCATTCAGCTTATGTTCGCTGGGATGATGGAAATGCGCCTGAACCAGGCTGTAGTTTTTGCGCCCAACGATCAAGCGGCTCCCGGCGGGAACATTCACCTGAATCGTATGGCCGTTATTGATAATACCCGCCGCCGATTCACGATACTCGACATAAAGACCGCCCAACTCGGCGCGAATCCCCTCCTTCAGGTCCAAGGGGCTTTGTTCAACGCCCACTTCACAGGCTTTAAAGTCGGGCTTAAGTTTCCCCCACTGCTGCGGCCCTTCCATGCCATGATAGCTCCAATGAGCCTCGCTGCCGGGATGGGCGGGCGCGGTTTCGCCCCAAGCGGTACCGCTGGTGCAGAGCGGGCACAAGGCGGCGGCGGTCAGGCCGGTCAAGAAGGCGCGGCGGTTTACCTGAACTGGACGCATATTTCTGTCTCCGGCTGGGATTGGCGACTCAATCGACGCAAAGCCGCTAAGCCTTGCGGGCATAAAGTTAACCGAAACCAGAGTTCTGCCAAATGAGACGGTTCACAGGGTTTTTTATTGCGTTTCTTCTTCTTATCCCTGGTATTTCCCCCGCAACCCCTCAGAAAATCACTTCGGTCGCGGGGCAAACGCTCACCCTGGCCGAAGGTCAACAGCTCTGGCTGCTGGGGCTGTGGGGACCGCAACCGGGAACCGATACCAGCCCGGGAGAACCGGGGGCGGCGGAAGCGGAAGCCGCGCTCGCCGCCGATGCGGTGGGGCGCATGGCGAGTACCAGCAGCTTGATGGGGCCGGATCGCAGCGGGCGTTTCGGCGCGATTGTCACGCTGGAGGGCGATCTGGCGTCGCTGAACGAACGGCTCGTGCGCGGCGGCTGGGCGCGGGCCTATCTGGTGCCGGGCTTGCCGAAG
>NZ_LAJY01000433.1 GCF_000963705.1 Elstera litoralis
TAAACTGGAACGAGATGAAAGTAAGCCTATGATCGATTTTCGATGGGTTCGGATGCTCCCCACACTTGGCATCTTGGTTCTTGTTTCCTTCTACATGGTGATGTCTCGGTTCGGCAGTATGATTGTGGATCTCGATCCGTCCTGGCATCAGATGTTGAACTACGCCTTTGGTCAGAATTTTCAGTTTGGTAAAGATATTATTTTCAATATCGGCCCCTTGGGTATAATGTATTCTGTTTTTTATGATGAAAAATTTAATAATCTAAAATTATTAATGAATTGTTTGTACACTATTAGTCTAGTTTTATCACTTGCAGTGATTTTTAAAATTGATCGTATTATCCGCTGTTGTGCGCTTGTTAGTTTTTTAGCCTTATTACCATTGATTCGTGATGTGCATTTATTTATTCCTGTGATTTTGCTTTGCTATTTTGAGTTCTATCGGTCGAAATCGTCGCGTTGGGGAGTGGTGATTACCCTTATTCTAAGCTTCGATATCGCGCTCGTTAGCCTTATCAAATCGTCGGTTTTATTTATGGCCCTGCCGGTTCTGGTGATCTTAAGCCTTCATGATACTCTGGTGCGCCGGGCTCTGCCCGTGGCCTTGCTGGCATTTATCGCGTTCACGCTGCTGCTGCTGCTCGCCGTTGGCCAGCAACCTGCCCATTGGGGGGCCTTCTACCAGGGGTATTTTGACTTATCGCGCGGCTATAACGCCGATATGGGATTGCCGACGCCGCGCCTAACCCAGGTGCTCTGGGGCGTTGGCGTCGCTGTGATCGTTGCGAGTTTTGCCGTTGCCAGCCTGACAGATCGGTTGGTGGCGCTCATGCTTGGCGGGTGTTTGCTGGTAGCCTATAAGGCCAGTTTCCACCGTCACGGTTTGAACCCCGATGTTGCCTTTATGACGCTGGCGATCGTGGGGCTTGGGCAGCTTCTTACCGGGCGCGGGCGTTTTTTTGGGGCGTCGCACCGGAGCGCGGTGGTTGCCGTGGTCGCGGTTGCGGTGGTTGGGACCCTTGCCATCGTCGCCCCCCGCCTGATCCCGGATGGACCGGCGATGCTTTTGGCCCACGCTCAGCATCGCCTCAGCTTCTTCTTGGTGCCGGGCGAGGCCAAGGCGGCGCGGGAGGCGGATCGCGCCTGGTTTCAAAGCGCGCTAGCGGCGGCGAAGGCGAGTTTCCCCTTCCCGGATGCTCAGGGCACGCTGGATGTTTTTCCCTGGAATTTCGGGCTGGGCATGGCCTCGGGGCTGCCGCTGGCCCCGCGCCCGGCGTTTCAGGCCTATTTCACGACGACGCGCCTGACGACCGAACGGAATGCGGCGTTTTTTGCGTCGGCGTCGGCACCGCAGTCGATTCTGTACACCTTCGCGCCCATCGATAACCGCTTCGCCGCCCTGGAAGATCCGCTAACTCTGCGGGCTTTCAAGCAATATTACGCGCTTGCCGCCCGCCGCGACGGGCATCTGTTGCTGACCCGGCGACCGCAGCCGCTGCGCGAGGAGGAGCGGGGATGCGTGCAACAAGCTTTCACGCTGGGGCAGCCGATCACCCTCCCCGCCACCGCGCCGGGCGAAGCCCTGTGGGCGCAGGTTGAGTTGACGCAAACCTGGTCCGGTCAGGCGCTGGGATTCCTCTTCGGCCCGCCGGTCCTGGGGATTGAGCTGGCCGAGGGCACTCAAACGCACGCATACCGTTTCTTGCAAACCCCCGGCGCAATTGGTTTTCTGTTGTCGCCCGCGCTGGTTTCGACGGACACGGCGCAGGCTTTCTTCGACGGGGCCAATGGCGGGGTCGTGCCTCATTCGGTACGCTTTTCGGTCATGAGCGATACCCCGGGCCTGTGGCTGAAGCCCGGGGGCACGATAAGCCTATGCCGTCTCGCTTGGTCCGCGCCTTAGAGCACTTCCCGTTCGCTCAGGCTCACGGAAAGCGCTCTAAGCTTTTGTTTTTTTTACGCAAATGCGTCGTCGCGGGTGCCAGCGCGTTTGACGCGCAAAGCGCATCGGGCACCCGCTCGGGATTTGCT
This sequence comes from Elstera litoralis, assembly GCF_000963705.1. Lineage (GTDB taxonomy): Bacteria > Pseudomonadota > Alphaproteobacteria > Elsterales > Elsteraceae > Elstera > Elstera litoralis. The sequence goes on from NZ_LAJY01000433.1 coordinate 2,032, forward strand.
CTAACCGCTACATATTGGGGTAGTTCGGCCCACCACCACCTTGCGGCACGACCCAGTTGATATTCTGAGTCGGGTCTTTGATGTCGCAGGTTTTGCAGTGAACGCAGTTCTGCGCATTGATCTGCAAGCGCTTTCCGCCACTGCTGGCGTCGTCGAGGATTTCATAGACCCCGGCGGGGCAGTAGCGCGTTTCCGGCGATTCATACTCGGCCCAATTGACGGCAATCGCCTTGCTCGGGTCTTTCAACTGCAAGTGGATCGGCTGATCTTCCTCGTGATTGGTCGAGGAGAGGAAGACGGACGAGAGCCGGTCGAAGCTGATTTTGCCGTCCGGCTTCGGGTAAGCGATGCGCGGCGCGGCGGAAGCCTTTTTCAGCCCGTCATGGTCGGCGTGATTATGGAAGGTCCAGGGGGCTTTGCCTTTGAACAGATAAGTATCGATGGCGCTATAGAGCAGCCCGGCCCATAAGCCTTATGGAAGGATGGGCGGATATTGCGCACGGCCTTCAACTCTTCGGCAACCCAGGAGGTCTCCAGGGCTGCCGGATAGGCGGTGGCTTCGGTGCTTGTCGAATCCGAGGCGAGCAGATCGAAGACCGCATCCGCCGCTAGCATGCCGGACTTCATCGCCGTATGGCTGCCCTTGATCTTCGGCACATTGAGGAACCCCGCCGTGCAGCCGACGAGGCAGCCGCCGGGGAAGGTTAGCTTCGGGATCGACTGCCAGCCGCCTTCGTTGATCGCGCGCGCGCCGTAACTCACCCGCCGCCCGCCTTCGAAGAAATGCCGCACGGCGGGGTGCGTCTTGAAGCGCTGGAACTCTTCGAAGGGCGACAGATGCGGGTTGGTATAATCCAGCCCAATGACGAAGCCGACGACGATCTGATTGTTTTCGAGATGATAAAGGAATGAGCCGCCGTAAGTATCGGCCTGCATCGGCCAGCCGATCGAATGGATGATCTTCCCGGCTTGGTGCTTGCTGGGGTCGATCTCCCACAGTTCCTTGATGCCGATACCGAAGGTTTGCGGATCGACGCCATCGCGCAGATTGAAGCGCTCGAACAGGGTTTTGGTCAGCGAGCCCCGGCAGCCCTCGGCGAAAATCGTCTGGCGCGCGTGCAGCTCGACGCCGGGCTGATAGTGCGCGGTCGGTTCCCCGTCGCGGCCGACGCCCATATCGCCGGTGGCAACGCCCGTGACCGCGCCGCTGTCGTCGTAGAGCACCTCGGCGGCGGCAAAGCCGGGGAAAATATCCACACCCAGCTCTTCGGCCTGCTGGGCGAGCCAGCGGCAGAGGTTGCCGAGCGAGATGATGTAATTGCCGTGATTATGCATCTGCGGCGGCGTTGGCAGCTTGAACGAGCCCTTTTCGGTGAGGAACAGAAAATTATCGTCGGTCGCGGGCGTGTTTAGCGGCGCGCCGCGTTCCTTCCAATCGGGGAACAGCTCGTTCAGCGCGCGCGGCTCGAACACGGCACCGGAGAGGATATGCGCGCCGATTTCGGAGCCTTTTTCGATCAGGCAGACCGCCAGCTCCTGGCCCGCCGCGTTGGCACGTTGCTTCAAGCGAATGGCCGTCGAAAGGCCCGCCGGCCCGCCGCCAACCACCACCACGTCATAGGGCATTACGTCCCGCGTCATTGCTCGATCCCCCTGGCTGAACCCTTCCCTTTACGTTAAGGGAATGTGTCTTTTTTGTCGAGCCCCCCGCCGCCGTTGGCCTAGCCCGTGTGCGCAAAGTGCGATAGCTTCAGCGCGCTGGCAAGAGCTGATCGGGCGTGGGGATGCGCCCGGGAGGTCGGACCGCCGCGCAGCAAAGATTTTTTGACAGCTCCAGTCTAAAATTTCATACATAAAAACAGAGACGAGCTATTTCCGACCAACGATAAAAGGGTACTCATGAAAAATTTTAGATTTTTTCTTACAATTTGCGCTGTTCTTATTTTCTTATCAGTCTTGCTCGGTTCGGGCGCGATGCGCGATAATAGCGATTATGGGCGGGTCGTGCGCTGCGTGGGTCTTGTTGTCGAGCAGGATATTAATAATAAAGATTATCACTATAATTTTGGCGATTTCGAGACTTTATGGTGCAGCTTAGTCACCCCCATGACCATTGTCGCCGGGGCAACCCGGTTAGGCCTGACAATTTTCTCGCAAAGCGCGTTGACCATTT
>NZ_LAJY01000434.1 GCF_000963705.1 Elstera litoralis
TGAATAGGAAGCTACTCTTATGCTCGATCATCTCTCCCTCGGGGTTCGCAATCTCGATCACGCGAAGCGCTTCTACGAGGCGATGTTTGCACCGCTAGGCTATCGCTGCCTCCGGGCAAATGAGACGGAACTCGCTTTTGGGACGGACGCAAACTGGGCCTTCTGGCTCTACCCGGTCGAGGATGGTGCCAATCTGGTCGGGGCGCGCACGCATGTTGCGGTTAAAGCCGCCTCCCGCGACAGCGTGATCGAAGCCCATCGGATTGGTGTTGCCGGTGGGGGCCTATCGGCCCGCGAACCGGGGCCTCGCCCCGATATTTCCCAAGCCTATTTCGGGGCCATTTTGCGCGATCCCGATGGACATACCATCGAGATCACCCACTGGGACGCAAGCCTCGCGGACGCATGAACGGCGGCGGCAGGCCTAGTTCCTGGGCTTTTGGGCCGTGACATGCAGCCAATCGGTCGGCTTCTTATCGTAGCCGCTACCGTGCTCGGCCTCGAGTGTCACGCTTGCCCAGGGGAGCGCCGCATAGAGGCCCCTCAACCAATCCTCGGACGGGTAATTATAGTAGCGGTCGAACTGGTCGCGCCCGTCCGCCTCACCCGCCTTGAAACTAGCATAGAAGACGCCGCCCGGCGTAAGGGCGGCATGAATGCGCGCAAGGATGCCCGGTAACTCCGCGCGGGGAATGTGGAGCAGGCAGGCGTTCGCCCAAATCCCATCACACGTCATGCTTTCGTCGAGATCGCCGAACAGCAGCGTTGCAACGGGAACCCCGAGGCGCACTTCAGCCGCGCGGGCAATTTCGGGGGTTCCATCGGTCGGGCGGACCTTGAAGCCGCGCGCCAGCATGAATTCGCTATCTTGCCCCGCGCCGCAGCCCAGTTCCAAAATTGCACTCCCGGCAGGGAGGTGCGACAGGAAGGCTTCCAGCCGGGGCTGGCTTGCCGCTTGGCCGCGCGTGGTGTAGGCGGCGGCTTCTTCGGCGTAGAAGCGAAGCGTTTGGGGGTCTTGCGCCATATTTTCGTCCGTTCGTCAGTCCGCATACCGCTGGGTCAACCGCCCGATCCCGCCCAACTGCCGGGCGACTTGCTCGGCGGCGCGGGACAGGGTGTCGTCGGAAAGGTCTTTGCGCAGGGCCTTTACCTCATCCAGCAGAACCTGCCAGGTTTTTTCCCCATCGATGCGCGGCAGCAGGGCCGGGGCGATGGTGGGGAGCGGGAGGGTGAGGTCGAGCCCTTCGTTGCTCACCCAAGCCGCCCGCCCCGGTCCATCGCGGCGAGCAGGCGCTGCGGGTCGATATCCTTGAACGCCGGAATCGCGGCTAGGTCGCCCGGCGGCGGCGGGGTAACGGGATTTTCGGCGCGGACAAGATAGCCCGCGTGGCGGGCGAGGTTTCCGGCGACCTGTTCGGCGAGCGCGGCCTCCTCCTCTGGAGGTAGGCTTTCGGCGCGCTTCAGCACGGCGGCATCGGTGAAATAGGTTGCAAGCTTATAGCGCGCGGGCTCCACCCAATCGGCCAAGCGCAGGCCCGCGCCGTGGATCAGCGCGAACCAATCGGGGATCGTATAGGCGCGGTCGCGGGCGTGCAGCAGCAGATCGAACAGCCCGGCATCGCCGCCGTCAAGATGATCGCGGATCACACCATTGCGCCGCAGCCAATTGGTCGCGGGAAGCTGGGCGAGCACGCGTTTCGCTTGGGCGACGCGCACGGATGGCGAGCCGTCGGCGGCCAGCGTGCGCAGAATCGCTTGCACGTCATAAACCCCGCGCCGCCCGTACGCGCCATAGAGCATAAGGCCGATGCCGCCCTGGGGGGCGAGCACCGAGACCAGCGCCCGCAGTCCCGCGTCGGGATCATCGAGATGGTGCAACACGCCGCAGCTATCGATGTAGTCGAAGGGGGCGTGGCCCTGGTCCGGTAGATCGAGCAGCGAGCCGGTGGCAAAGCGCACCGTGACGACGTCGGACGTATCCAGCCCGCGCGCCGTAATCCGTGCTTCCGCCACCGCCCGCGCCGCGTGGGAGGGATCGAGATACAGAATCTCGGCTTTCCGCCCGGCCCAGGCCAATTGCTGCGCCAGCATGGTCAAGGCATCACCCGACCCGCCGCCCGCAATCAGCACCCGCACGGGCCGCCCCGGCCAGCGCCCGCCGAAAACGGTCTGCTCGATTTCCTGAAGATGGCTGGGCGAGCCGACGATCAGCCGCTTGCCTTCCTCGCGCGGGTCGCGGTGCGGATAGGGCAGGGCTTCATACTGCGCCGCCACGGCGGCATCGGGGGAGAGTTTGGACATGGCGGGAGACTGGCAGGGCGGGACGGGGGAGGCAAGGGGGAGGTTAGCGGCGGCGGGGCGTCGTTGGGACATGGCGGCGAATATCCATCCCATCGTGCAGCACACGTAAAATGGCAAGAATGCTATCGCCTTCCAGCATGTAGAGAATCAGGTGACGCGGGGTGCGAACCGCCCCGTACGTGCTGCGGCTACGGTTTTTACTGAAGGAAATATGATACGTCAGCAGATCAGGCCCGATCTCGGGACGTTTGAGACTGCCGGGGCGTAACGGATTTTCGCTGAGATCACGGAGCGCTTGGGCGAGCAACACGGCATATCTCGCACGGGCAGCGGGGCCAAATTTTTGCTCGGTATGAGTTTGAATAGCCCGTAAATCGGCTCGGGCAGCCGCCGTAATGTGGAGCGAACGCATAGCAGTTTAGGCTCTGTCTGGGGTCTCCAAAAGCCCCGCAAGGAACGCTTCGACATCTTCCAGTGCAACAGCTTCTACGCGCCCAGTCTTCAAATCCTCCAGGCCAACAGCAGCGGCGGCGCGGAGGGTTTCGAGTTTGGCACGATCCCGCGCTTCTTGCTTCTCTAGCACCTCTAACCCAGCCTGCACGACGGAGGTTGAATCGGCGATGCGGCCAGCCCGAACGAGGCGGTCGATCCGGTTGGCGTTATTCTCGGAGATGGGAAGATTGTGGGCAGGCATAACCGCTCTCCACTGAAAATGGATTACAGCTTACTCAGAGTCGGGCTTTTTGGAAACCTTTCAAGGGGCGGGGGAGGCAAGGGATTGTGTTGCGCTGCATCAAGCGAAGGCAGCAAGATCACTCGGCGAAGGGGGGAGACGATGTGCAGCATACGACAGGTGACGCCATTTCTGCGGATGTTGGTGGCAACCGCCGTTCTCGTCGCGGCAGGCGCGGCGGCGGCGGCGGGGCTGAACCAGCCCGGCGACCATCGCGTCAGTCTGCGTCACGGCGGGCTTGAGCGCGAATTCCTGGTGCATGTCCCGCGCACGCTTGCCCCCGGCGCGGCGGTGCCCTTGGTGCTCGCGTTGCACGGCGGCGGCGGCGATATGGAGCATATGGCGCGCGACGATCGCTATGGGCTCATCACCAAATCCGATCAGGCTGGGTTCATCGCTGTCTTCCCGAATGGTTTTAGCCGCTTACGCTCCGGCAAAATCGCAACCTGGAACGCCGGAAACTGCTGCGGCGCGGCCCGCGACCGGAACATCGACGATGTCGGCTTTCTGCGCGCGGTGATCGCGCAGGTCGCCGCGCAAGCCCCGGTGGACCGCAGCCGCGTCTTCGCCATCGGTATGTCAAACGGCGGTATGATGGCCTATCGGCTGGCCTGCGAGGCGTCGGACCTGTTGCGCGGCATCATGGCGGTGGCGGGGACGGATAATACGCAAACCTGTTCCCCCGCGCGCCCGGTGCCGGTGTTGCATATTCATGCCCGCAATGATGACCGCGTCTTATTCAATGGCGGGGCAGGGGCGGCGTCGCGCGATCCGGATTTGATGACCGATTTCATCTCGGTCCCGGCGACCGTGGCGAAATGGCAGCGCCTGAACCGGACCAACGCGGCGGCAACGCCCATTCTGTCGGTCCCCGGTGCGATCTGCGAGCGCTATGCGGGCAGCGCGCCGGTGCAGCTTTGTGTGACCGAAACGGGAGCCCATAGCTGGCCCGGCGGTACGAAGCGTCGCGGGGAAGAGCCGAGCCAAGCCATCCGCGCGAACGACGTGATGTGGGCGTTTTTTTTCGGGGTTGTGAGTGCCCTCTAAAACCGCACAAACCTGTTCACCACCCAGCCCATCACGCCCGTCAGCGTCAGCGCGCCATCAACGACAGCAAGGCAGATGCAGTCGCCGTCGTCATCGGCGATGGGGGTGTGGGTATGGTCTTCGGTGGAGATCGACAGATCGCCGGGGAGGTAATGGCCGAATTGGTCGCTGAAGCCGCCTTTCAGCACCAGCACATATTCGGTGCCGCCGTGGGTATGCTCGGGCATCGCTTGGCCGGATTTGATGCGCATCAGGCGGGTGCGGCCGCCGGGGGTGCGGCTCGGGGTCGGCAGGGCGAATTTCGGACAGCGCGCCGGTAACGCGCTTCCACGGCAGCGGGGCGGCGAGGGTGCTGGGG
>NZ_LAJY01000435.1 GCF_000963705.1 Elstera litoralis
GCGCTCATAAACCTTTTTCCGGTCAAACAGGGTATAGATCGCACCAAGCGCCCAAGCCTGATCGATAATGATCCGGTCTTGGTAAATGTGCGGATCATAGAAAATCACCCCGCAGCGGTGCAAATAGGTGCGTAAGGTTTCGGGTGTGCCGTTAACGCCATGCTGTGCGCATAGATCGGCAAACCACGCTTGATCTCGCCACTGATTCTCCGGTCGATAGGTGCCATCGGCCTCGCGCAGGTTTTCAATCGCCTTTTGCACCGCCTGCCACGCTTGGCCGATTACCCGCACCTCCTCGTTCGCATGGAGATGGTCCACCGCGTCCCGCAGGGCGGCGCGCAACTCGCGGGCGCGATATGGTTTCTGGGCACCGAACTGCAGCCGGCGCAGAAACGCGAAGGCAGCCCCCTCGGTGGGCGGCAGGGGCTGTTCGTCAGCCTGCGCGTCGCATTTACTGCGCACCAGCAAAATTGGGCTATCCGCGCCCGCCTGGTCGGCGATATGGTCCAGCCAATATTGAAGGGGATACGTGCGGGCATTATAATCCAACGGCGCGGGGTTAGGCAGGATATTATTGTCTGGTTCCCGATCCGCCGACCACAACACGGCAAAGACTGCGCGGCTGCGCAAAAACAGCGTATGGGTGCTGTGATACAGTTCCTGCCCGCCAAAATCCCACAGGTGCAGGCGGGTTTCGGCCTGATGACCGTCGCCCGGCAGCGTGGCGGTGGTGACCTGGATGCCGTGGGTGCTATCCCAATCGGGGTTGAAGGCCTCCCCGCGTAAATGCCGCGCCATTTGGGTTTTGCCGGTACCGCCATTGCCCAGCAGAAAAAGTTTTACATCGCGGACAGGGACGGGGTTTTGCCCTCGGTCGGCGAAATAGTCGCGCAGGAGAGGGAGGCAGTCGTCGCCATAGCCTTTCGATAGGATTTCTGGGGGAACGCCTAGCAGCGTGGTGATGCATACATATTGCAGGGCTGGGCCTGTCCAGAAATCGGCAGGATAGGTTTTTAGGGGAGTGTCGGAGCAGGTGAGGGTTTGCAGGGCGGTGCAGTTTTGCAGCCCGTCGAGGCTTGTGATCTGGGTGCGGGAGCAGGTGAGGGTTTGCAGGGCGGTGCAGTTCTGCAGCCCGTCGAGGCGGGTGATCAGGGTGTCGGAGCAATCGAGGCTTTGCAGGTTGGTACAGTTCTGCAGCCCATCAAGGCTCGTGATTTGGGTATTGTCGCAGCGGAGGTTTCGCAGGTTGGTGCAGTTCTGCAGCCCGTCGAGGCTGGTGATCTCGGTGCCGTTGCAGGTGAGGTTTTGCAGGGCGGTGCAGTTCTGCAGCCCGTCGAGGCTGGTGATTGGGGTGTTGGAGCAGATGAGGCTTTGCAGGTTGGTGCAGTTCTCCAGCCCGTCGAGGCTTGTGATCTGGGTGCGGGAGCAGGAGAGGTGTTGCAGGACTGCGCAGTTCTGCAGCCCGTCAAGGCAGGTGATCGCGTTAAACGAACAATACAGTTCCCGCAAATGCGGCACGTCCCGTAGGGCCTCCGGCAATGCGAATAGCCCCAAATCAGAAAGGTACAAGACCCCCGTCTTCTCCTCCGCCTCGCGCGCAATCCGGGCGACGGCGACGGCCATCCCATTGGTGCCATCAAACTCGGGAATAATCGTCATGCGGCAAGCCCCCCCAGGAAAAACATTCTTTCCGAGATTAACCTTTTCCCTGTGCAGCGCAAAGGGGTGCGCTGCCCTCACCCCACGCTGCTCAAACTCCGCGACGGATAGCGTAAGGACGGATCGAACGGGTTCAGCCTGCGCCCAGGGTGGCGGCTTCGGTTTGCAGGATGCGGACCACATTCGGCAGGCGTTCGGGGCTGAGGCGCTCGGCGAGGGTGCCGATGGAGAGGGCGGCCACGGCTTTGCGGTCGGCGTCGAAGACGGGCACGGCGAGCCCGGCCATGCCGGGGATCAGGCCGGTATTGAGGCTCACCCAGCCTTGGGCGCGGGCTTTGGCGAGTTCCAGGCGCAGTCCCGCTTCGTCGAGAAAGCCGCGATCCAGCAGGCGGGGCATATTGAAGCGGATAACCTCTTCGGCCTCGGTTTCGGGCAGATGGGCGAGAATGGCAAGGCTGCCCTGGCCGATGCCCAGTGGAATTTTGCCGCCGATATCGCCGGTGAAGGAGCGGATGGGGAAGGGGCCTTCGATGCGGTCGAGGCAGACCACGTCGTAGCGGTCGCGCACCAGCAGAAAAATCGTATCGGTGAGGGTGGCCGAGAGGCGCAGCAGAACGGGGCGGGCGAGGTCGCGCAGCCCGTCCGCCTGGCCCGCGCGGGCGGCGAGAACGAAGAAATCCAAGCCCAGCCGGTAGCGCTTGCCGCCTGAAACTTGGGCGACGAAGCC
>NZ_LAJY01000436.1 GCF_000963705.1 Elstera litoralis
AAAAAGGCGTCGGAGGCGACGATTGCGCCCACGGCGCGGCTATGGGGCTCGCCAGCGGCCTGGGCCATTGCGGCGGCGCGGGCGACGGCCTGTTGGGCGGCATCGACGCGCGAGGTTTGCCCGCCGCCGATCCCGACCGCAGCGCCGTCTTTCACCAGCACGATAGCGTTGGATTTGACGTGCTTGACCAGAGTGAAGGCGAGCAGCATATCGCGCACTTCGGCGGGGGAGGGGGCACGCTTAGTCACGGTTTGCAGCGCGTCGGCGGTGACATGGCCATTATCGCGGTTCTGCATCAGCACGCCGCCCGCGACCGAGCGGTAGGTGAGGCCCGGCTGTTTCGGATCGGGCATCGCGCCCGTCACCAGCACGCGCAGATTCTTTTTATCGGCCAGGGCCGTGGCGGCCTCGGGCTCAATCGCCGGAGCGATGACGACTTCGGCGAAGAGGTCGGCCACCAGCAGCGCGGTTTCCTTATCCAGCGGGCGGTTGACGGCGATGATGCCGCCAAAAGCGCTGACGGGATCGCAGGCCAGCGCGCGGCGATAGGCTTCGGCGAGGGTCGGCGCAATCGCCACACCGCAGGGATTGGCGTGTTTGATGATGGCGACGCCCGGCTCGGTCAGTTCGGCGACCAGCTCGAAGGCGGCATCGGTATCATTGATGTTATTGTAGGAAAGCTCCTTGCCCTGCACCTGCTGGGCGGTGGCCACGCCGGGGCGGGCATCGCCGGTGGCGTAGAAAGCCGCCTGCTGGTGCGGGTTTTCGCCGTAGCGCAGGGTCTGTTTCAGTGCGCCGCCGAGGGCCAACTGACGCGGCGTCGCTTCGCTCACCTGCCCGTTGAACCAAGCCGAAATGCCGGAATCATAGGCCCCTGTGCGGGTGAAGGCGCGCGCGGCCAGCGTGCGGCGCAGGGCGTGGTCGGTACCGCCGGTGGCGCTCAGGGCCGCGATCACGTCGGCATAATCGGCGGGGTCGGTGATGACCGTCACGGAAGCGTGGTTCTTCGCGGCGGAGCGGATCATCGACGGCCCGCCGATGTCGATATTCTCGATGCAGGTATCGAAATCCGCGCCCTTGGCGACCGTTGCTTCAAACGGGTAGAGGGTGACGACGACCACATCGATTGCGCCGATGCCGTGCTCATTCATCGCGGCTTGGTGCGTGCTGCTATCGCGCCGCCCCAGAAGGCCGCCGTGGATTTTCGGGTGCAGGGTTTTGACGCGCCCGTCCATCATTTCGGGAAAGCCGGTATAGTCAGCGACTTCCGTGACCGGCAGCCCCGCCGCGCGCAGCGTGTCCGCCGTACCGCCGGTGGAGAGCAGTTCGGCCCCGGCCTGATGCAACGCGCGCCCAAGATCGACAATCCCGGCCTTATCGTAGACCGACAGCAGGGCGCGGGCGGGTTTCACCAGATCGGACAGGGGCAAATCGCCGGAGGCATGGGCGGGCATGGCAAACTTCCTAAGAGGCTGGGGAGAATTCCGGCACGAGCCGGTGGAGAATGTCAAAAGCCGCAACCGTATCGCCGCGCGCGATGGCACCGTCGAGCGCATCGAGGTCGCGGGTCAAGTCGGTCAGGGCCACCGTGCGCGGGGCGGCCAGGCGGACGCCCGCAACGGGGGTGGGGTCAAGGGTTTCGGCGTTGTGGAACAGCTCTTCATAAAGCTTTTCGCCGGGGCGCAGGCCGGTGATGTCGATGGCGATATCCACCTCGGGGCGCAGCCCGTGCAGGCGGATCATCTGGCGGGCGAGGTCGATAATCTTCACCGGCTCGCCCATATCCAGCACGAAAATCCGCCCCGGCGCGGCGGCGTCGGTGGTGCCATAGGCCGAGGCGTGCAGCACCAGTTCGACGGCCTCGGCGATGGTCATGAAATAGCGCGTGATTTCGGCATGGGTCACGGTCAGCGGCCCGCCGCGCTGGAGTTGGCGCTGGAACAGCGGGATCACCGAGCCGGTCGAGCCCAGCACATTGCCGAAGCGGACAAGAACGCAACGGGTAGACGAATTTTCGGTCAGATCCTGCGCCTGCGCCCACATTTCGGCGACGCGCTTGCTGGCGCCCATCACATTGGTGGGGTTCACGGCCTTGTCGGTCGAAATCTGCACTATCGCCCGCGCGCCCACCGCCCGGCTGGCCTCGGCCACGATGCGCGAGCCCAGAATATTAGTAGCGAAACACTCCAGCGGATTGGCTTCGGCCAAGGGCACATGCTTGATGGCGGCGGCGTGAAAGACCAGATCGGGCCGGGCGTCGGCAAAGACCCGGCTAATCCGCGCCGCATCGCGCACATCCGCCAGCACAGCCACGCGTGGCAGGGCCGGGTGCGTTTCCGAGACCTGAAGATCGATGGCGTAAAGCGCATATTCCGAAGCATCGAGCAGGGTCAGATGCTCCGGCCCCAGGGCGGCAATCTGGCGCACGAGTTCAGAGCCGATGGAGCCGCCCGCACCCGTCACCAACACCCGCCGCCCGCGCACGAGATTTTCCAGCGGCGCGCGGTCCAGCGGCAAGGGCGGGCGACCCAAGAGGTCTTCCAACGCCACCGGCTGAAGCTGCACGGGGGCGTCGCCCGCGCGAAAATCGGTGAGGCGCGGCACACGGACCAGCGGCAGGCTGAGGCTTTGGGCGAGTTCGAGCAGACGGCGCACGGCTTCCGGCTTGGCGTCGGCCTGAGCCAAGATCAGCTTTTGCGGAGCTTGGTCGCGCGCCGCCAAGCGTTCCAGCAGGGCCGGAAGATCGTCGATCCCGCCTTCCACCCGCACGCCGCGAATGGCTTGGCCCTTGCGCCGCTCGCGCTCGTCGATCAGCGCGACAACCCGATAGGGGGCGTTGGAGCGGTGCAGGCTGGCGAGAAACAGATCGGCCTCGTCGCCCGCCCCAATCACGACCACGGGCTCGCGCGCCGCCGAAAGAAGCGCCGAGGCGCTGCGTTCCTTAATCCCCCGGTACAGCGCCCGCCCGGCGATCAGCAGCAGAATCAGCAGCCCCCAGGCGTAGAAGAGCGAACTGCGGGGGAGAAAATCGCCGCGTTGCACCAGAAACATCACCATCGCAAACCCGGCCACGGTCAGCGTCGCGGCTTTCGCAATCGTCAGCAGATCGGTGAGGGCGGTGTAGCGCCAGACGCCGCGATGCAGCCCCGTCAGCCGATTGCTCAGCAAGGCGATGGCCACGAAGAGGGCGGTGCCGCCGCCCATCAATTCGGGCCGATCCTCGAAGGCTTCCCAGCCGACGCGCAACACCACTGCGCCGATGAAGGCGGCGGCGGCCATGACGGCATCATGGGCGAGGGTCAGCCACAGGGGCGGGAAGCGCATTTTCATCCGCGCCGCCCTTGGAGGAAAACGCGGGCGGTCATGGCGACCGCGATCAGGCCCAGGGCGAGCCCAAGCCAACCGAAATTCAGCGTCGGGTTCAGGCTGGCGGTGGCAAGGGCCACCAACAGCGCGTTCAAGCCCGCAATCCGCGCGCTGACAGCGCTATGGGAAAAACCGCGCTGCACGGCTTTTTGATAGAAATGCCGCCGGTGGGCCTGCCAGATTTTTTCGCCGTCATAGGCGCGCCAAAGCAGGGTTACGGTGGCGTCGACGAGGTAATAAAGCGGAATGGTCAGCGCCGCCGAGAGCGCCCCCGCCAGCGCAAGCTGCAACAGCAGCCACCCCCCGAGCAGCCCAAGCGGCACCGAGCCGACATCGCCCAAGAAAACCTTCGCCGGGTGCCAGTTCCACCACAGGAACGCGGCGGCGGTGGCGGCGTAAACAAGGCCGAAGGCGGTGAGATCGAAGCGGAAAAATGCCAGCGCCATAATCAGCGCGACGCCCAGGCCGATGGCCCCGGCCTCAATCGCCGAAATCCCGTCGATTCCATCCATGAAATTGAACAGATTGACGAACCAGAGCCAGCCGATCCCGGTGATGAGCCGATCTAGGATCAAGGGTAACGCGCCCTGAAACACCAGCCGGTCGGGGTCTTGCACAGCAAGGATGAAGGCAATCGCGGCGATTTGCACCGAAAACCGCACCCAGGCGGGCAGCGGCTTGCGGTCGTCGCGGAACGAGAGCCAGGCCAGCCCCAGGGTCGCCATTAGCAGTGCGGTCAGTTCCGGCAGCAGCGCAGGCGGGCTCCAGAGGCTCAAGAGCGCCCAGCCGGGCAGCAATCCCGCCAACACGCCAAGCC
>NZ_LAJY01000437.1 GCF_000963705.1 Elstera litoralis
GCTTATGTTGCAGTGCGTCGCAATCCGCGTTTAACCGGCGTTTTAGCCGTTTCATCGAATAGTTCAGCAAGTTTATCCATCATCGTACCCCCCAACTGTTCAGCATCGACGATTGTTACGGCCCGATTATAATAGCGTGTAACATCGTGCCCAATGCCGATGGCGATCAGTTCGACCGGCGAGCGGGTTTCGATTTTGCGGATGACGCTGCGCAGGTGGTTTTCCAGATAGTTGCCGGGGTTGACCGAGAGGGTCGAATCATCCACCGGCGCGCCATCGGAAATCACCATCAGAATGCGGCGCTGCTCGGGCCGCGCCAGCAATCTATCGTGCGCCCAATCGAGGGCCTCGCCGTCGATATTCTCTTTCAACAGGCCTTCGCGCAGCATGAGGCCTAAAGACTTGCGCACCCGCCGCCACGGCGCATCGGCCCCTTTGTAGATGATATGCCGCAGATCATTAAGGCGGCCCGGCACGGCGGGCTTGCCATCGGTAATCCAGCGTTCGCGCGACTGGCCGCCCTTCCACGCCCGCGTCGTGAAGCCGAGAATCTCGACCTTCACATTGCAGCGCTCCAGCGTGCGCGCCAAAATATCGGCGCTCATCGCGGCAATGGTGATGGGCCGCCCGCGCATCGAGCCGGAATTATCGATCAGCAGCGTCACCACGGTGTCGCGGAAGTCGGTATCCTTCTCCTGCTTATAGGAGAGCGGCTGCATGGGGTTGGCGATCACGCGCGCCAGCCGCCCGGCGTCGAGAATCCCTTCTTCCAGGTCGAAATCCCAACTGCGCGTTTGCTTCGCCATCAAGCGCCGCTGCAAGCGATTAGCGAGGCGGCTGATGACGCCTTGCAAGGACTGCAACTGCTGATCGAGCATCAAGCGCAGGCGGGTCAGTTCCTCGGCATCGCAGAGATCATCCGCCTCGATTTCCTCGTCGAAGGCTTTGGTATAGGGCCGATAGCCGGAATTATCCTGGTCTTTGGACAGCGGGCGCTGCCCCGGCGGCGGGGCGCTATCGCCGGTCTCTTCCTCACCTTCGCCGAATTCCTCGTCGCGCTCGTCGTTATCGGCGTCGCTTTCCGAGTCCATGCCGGGGCGGGGATCGGGGCGCTTGTCGCTGCGGCTTTCCTGCTCTTCCTCGTTCTCGCCTTCGCCCGCTTCGCCCTGAACCTGTTCGGAGCCGGGCTGATCGTCACCCTCGTCCGAGCCATCGTCCTCGGACGGGTCTTGCGGGTCGAGCGCTTCCCCGGCTTCCACGTCGAGATCGGCCAGCAACTGCCGCACGGTGCGCGCGAACGCCTCCTGATCGGCCATCGTCGCGCGCAGATCGGCGAGATCGGCCCCGATTTTCTCGGCGATCTGGGTGCGCCATTTTTCCACCAGCGGGCGGATGGGGTCCGGCGGCGGGCTGCCGGTCATCGCTTCGCGCGCCAGCATGCGCACGGCTTCCGGCAAAGTCGCGTCGGTCGGATCGGTGACGCGGTCAAAGCCGAGGCGGCGATACTTTTGCTCCAGCGTCGCGCCGAGGTTTTGCGCCACGCCTGCCATGCGGTTCGCCCCAAGCGCCTCGCAACGCGCCTGTTCCAGCGCCTCGAAAATCGCCCGGCCGGTTGGGGTGATCGGTTGGCGTTTCAGGTGCGTCGCGGCATCGTGATAGCGCAGACGCAAGGCCACCGCATCGGCCTCGCCGCGAAACCGCGCCACTTCCTCCGGCGGCAGGGCGCGCGACGGCGCGGGTAGCCGGGCGCGTTTACCAACGACGCCCGCCGCTTCCGCGCCAAACCCGACTTCCACCTCGCCGTTTTCGGCAATCGCGCGGATCGCCGCCGTGGTGGCGCGTTTTAAACTGCTCCAGAGGAGATTCGGCATCGGCCATGCTAGGGAACTCGTCCGATCCGGGTTAGGCGACGCGGCCCGTGGCCCGTGCGGTCTTCGTTTCGACAACCCGGCCCGCGAGATCGCGCCCGAAGCAGCGCTGATAATATTCCAAAATCAGCGGGCGTTCGGCTTCATCGCATTTATTGAGGAAGCTCAAGCGGAAGGCGAAACCGACATCGCCGTTAAAAATCTTGGCATTCTCCGCCCAGGTAATCACCGTGCGCGGCGACATGACGGTGGAAATATCCCCGGCGATAAAGCCGCGCGGGTGAGATCGGCCAGGGCGACCATCGCTTCCACGGTCTTTTTGCCCGCCTCGGTCTGATAGTCTGGCAGTTTCGCCAGCACGATCGAGGTTTCCGTTTCTGCCGACAGATAGTTCAGCGTGGCAACGATGCTCCAACGGTCCATCTGGCCTTGGTTGATCTGCTGCGTGCCGTGATACAGGCCGGTGGTGTCACCGAGACCAATCGTGTTGGCCGTGGCGAACAGGCGGAAGAACGGATGCGGGCGAATAACCTTATTCTGGTCGAGCAACGTCAGCTTGCCTTCCACTTCCAGCACGCGCTGGATGACGAACATCACGTCCGGGCGGCCCGCGTCGTACTCGTCGAAGACGATGGCGACGGGGCTTTGCAGCGCCCAGGGCAGAATGCCTTCGCGGAAGGCCGTTACCTGTTTGCCGTCTTGCAGCACGATGGCGTCTTTGCCGATCAAATCGATGCGGCTGATGTGGCTATCGAGATTGACGCGAATACACGGCCAGTTGAGCCGCGCTGCCACCTGTTCAATATGGGTCGATTTCCCGGTGCCGTGATAGCCCTGGATCATGACGCGGCGGTTGAAGGCAAAGCCCGCGAGAATGGCCAGCGTGGTATCCGGGTCGAACTTATAGCTCGGGTCGATATCCGGCACATAGGCCGAGCCGGTGGAGAAGGCGGGAACCTCCAGGTCCGTATCGATGCCAAAGAGGGCGCGCGCGCTCACCGTGATATCGGGAGCATTGAGGCTGTGTGCGCCCTGCGTGGAAACCGTCTGCGTCGAGGTCATCGTCTCTTCTTCCCATCTCGCGCCCCTTCCCCTGCCGGGCAAATCGGGGCGCGTTCCTGTCCAAACTTATGCCCGGGCATTGCAGCCGGGCGAAGGCGGCGGCGTCAAGCGGGATTATGGCGGGAGAGGGTTCTTAATTTGATCGGTCTCTAAAGCCGCCCCTCAATCGCGTCCCAAATCTGCCGCTCCAGCGTAACCCCGTTGAGGCGGTTGATTTGCTGGATGCCGGTGGGGGAGGTGACGTTGATTTCGGTGAGATAATCGCCGATCACGTCGATGCCGACGAAGATTTGCCCGCGCGCGCGCGAAAGTGGGGCCGATGCGGGCGCAAATCTCAAGCTCGCGCTGGGTGAGGTCGGTTTTCACCGCCCGCCCGCCCACGTGCATATTGGCGCGGGCTTCGCCGTCGGCGGGAACGCGCAGGACTGCGCCCGCCGCCTCGCCATCGATGAGAATGATGCGCTTGTCGCCCGCGCGCACTTCCGGCAGGTAGCGCTGCACCATGAAGGGTTCGCGCCCGAGCTTTTGATACAGTTCGATCAGCGCCGTCAGGTTTTCATCGTCCGGGCGCAGGTGGAACACGCCCGCGCCGCCGTTGCCGTAGAGCGGCTTAACGATGATATCCTTATGCTCCGCGCGGAACGCCACCGCCTGCCGAAGATCCGACGTAATCATCGTCGGCGGCATCAGGTCGGGGAACTCGGTCACGAAAATTTTCTCCGGCATCGTCCGCACCCAGGCGGGATCATTGACCACCAGGGTTTGCGGGTGGATTTTTTCCAAGAGCCAAGTGGTTGTAAGGTACGCGAGATCGAAGGGCGGGTCTTGCCGCAGCAGGATCACGTCCACGTCGGCGAGGTTGAATTCTTCCTCCGCCCCAAGATCGAAGTGATTGCCGTGTTCGTGGCGCAAGTTCAGCCCGTGGCCGACCGCCGTGACCGTGCCATTCTTCAGCGACAGATTCTGCGGCAGGTAATGAACCAGCGTGTGCCCCCGGCGCTGGGCTTCGAGCCCAAGCATCAGCGTACTATCGCCGTGCACATCGATGCTGTGGATGGGATCCATCTGCAAGGCGACCGTTAAGCTCATCATGGCCTCATGGGGCTAGAAGTGTGTTTCGTCCCCAAAGGCGTTCACGAGATGCCGGGGCCAAGTTCTGGGCGCTATCAAAAGCGCGTCGCAGCGCGGTTGCAAGTCCTTGAAATCATCCCGGCGCGACACCAGCCATGCAACCGCGTTCAAAAGCCGCGCTTGTTGATGGGGGGAAATGGCGGCGCGGGCGGTGGCGAGATCGGGCCGCGCCTTCACTTCGATCACTGCCAGCACGCGCCCGCGCCGGGCGAGCAGGTCGATTTCACCGAAGGGCGTGCGCAGGTTGCGCCCCAGAAGCCGATAGCCTTTCAGCCACAGCAATGCCAAAGCCAGCCGTTCGGCCCCGCGCCCCCGGCGAAAGGCGGCGCGGCCGCGCGTGCGGCGGTCGATCATGCGAGGGGGAGACGGGACGGCTCATACCGCGCAGCTTATGCGGGTTGCGGACGATGTAAATGCCCGTAATGCGTCCGGCTTCGATACGCAGGGCGGTGCTTTGCGGCAGGCCATCGGCTTCGATCGTCACATAACCGGGCAGGCCATTGACCGGGCCGATATGGGCGCGCGGCGGCAGGGCAAAACCGTGCTTGCGGGCGATGCCGCTAAAGAAGCGCGCCACCTTGTCACGTCCGATGATCGGGTTGCGCACCGCCAGACGAATCCCGCCGCCATCGGCCAGCAGCACCGCATCGGGGGCGAGCAAGGCCGTCAGCGCTGCCATATCGCCGAGGTGGCTGGCTTTGAAGAAGGCTTCGGAAATCGCCGCCGCCTCGCCCTCGTCCACCGAATAGCGCGGCTGAGCTTCGCGAAGATGGGCACGGGCGCGGGCACAGAGTTGGCGGCAGGCGGTTTCGCTGCGCTTCAAGCTGGTGGCGAGATCGGCAAATTCGACGCCGAAAATATCGTGGAGCAGAAAAGCGGCGCGCTCCAGGGGCGACAATCGCTCCAAGGCCAGCAGCAGGGTGAGGGTTAGATCCTGTTCCGGCTCCAACTCCGGTTCGGGCAGCCACGGCCCATCATAGGCGGCGCGTTGACGGCGCTGGGCGCGCATCCGATCTAAACAGAGGCGCGTGACGATACGGATGAGATAAGCGCGCGGCGTCTCGATGGTTTGCGTCGCCGCCACCCGATGCCAGCGCAGATAAGCGTCTTGAACGGCATCCTCGGCATCGGCGCGCGATCCCAGCAGCCGCGCCGCCACCCGCTTCAGAAACGGGCGATGCGCTTCGAATTGGGCGGCGGCGCGGGCGGTGCTCATGGCTTAGGCGGCTTTCGGATGCTGGAAGCGGAAACCGACCGCGAGCCGGTTCCACACGTTAATCATACCGATTAGGGTCGTGACCTGCACCTGTTCGGCGGGCGAGAATTCGGCCTTGAACGCATCATAATCCGCATCCGGCGCGCCGGTCTGGGCAACCAAAGTGAGGGCTTCGGTCCAGCCCAGCGCTGCCCGTTCGCGCGGGGTATAGAGGCTCGATTCGCGCCACGCCGCTAACAGATGCAAGCGGAGTTCGCTTTCCCCGGCTTTGCGCGCGTCGGTGGTATGCATATGCAGGCAGAAGGCGCAGCCGTTGAGTTGCGACGCGCGGGTTTTGATGAGTTCGGTCAGCGATTGTTCCAGCCCACAGGATTGCAGGTAGGTTTCGAGGGCGATCAACGCCTTATAGGTTTCGGGGCTGGCTTGGACGGCGTTCAGACGTTGGTGCGACATGGGGCGTTTCCTTCATAGGAATGATGACAACACCCCTAAGACGCCGCCCCACCCCCGCCTGTGACACGTCCGCCGAAAAATATACTCAGCCTTCCTTCGAAACCTGCAACGCCCGCGCATAGACCGCCCGGCGCGGCTGGCCGGTGGCGGTGGCGATCAAATCGGCGGCATCGCGGACGCTATGGCTTTTGAGCGCATCGCGCAGCATCGTATCGAGATCGGCTTCGGCGGTGGCGGCCTCGGCCCCCGGCGGCGCGACGACGATGACGATTTCCCCGCGCGGCGGCCCGGCTTCCGTGTAATGGCGGGCGAGGTCGGGCAGCGGTGCACGCCGAACTTCCTCATAGAGTTTGGTAATCTCGCGCACCAGGGCGGCCTCACGCGGGCCGAAGACGGTGGCCATATCGGCCAAACTATCGGCAACGCGCGACGGGCCTTCGAAGAAAATCAAGGTTGCCGGAACTTTCGCCAAGTCGCGGAACAGGCTTTGCCGCGCGCCAGATTTATGGTCGGGAAAGCCCGCGAACAGGAAACGATCAGAGGGAAGCCCCGAAAGCTGCACGGCGGTCAGCACCGCCGACGCGCCGGGCAGGCTGGTAACGGGCAGCCCTTCCGCCTGGGCTTCGCGCACCAGCTTATAGCCGGGGTCGGAAATCAGCGGCATGCCGGCGTCTGAGACCAGCGCCACCACCTCGCCCGCGCGCACCCGCGCCAGCAGTTTCGGGCGCATCGCCGCGCCGTTATGGTCGTGATAGGCGACCAGCGGCGTCGGGATTCCATAGCGCCGCATCAGCGGGCCGGTGACGCGCGTATCCTCGCAGGCAATCACAGTTGCGCGCTTCAGCAGGTTCAGCGCGCGTAAGGTTATATCCTCCGCATTGCCGATCGGCGTCGCCACCAGATAGAGCCCAGGTGAGAAACCCGCCCCAACCGCTTCCGAAATCTCGGTTTGCGCTGGATTTGTTGGGGTCTCCTCGGTAGGGTCAAGGCGGTTTTTGACACGGCGAGGGGTAGGGTTTTCGATGTCGGCTGTCACGCGCTCGGCGATCCTGGCATTGGGGCTTTTGATGGCGGCTTGCGGGCAAATGCCCGGCAGCAAGCCGACCGTATCGGACACGGCCCCCGCTTCGCAAGCAAAGCCGCCCATTGTGGCGCAACAACCGGCGGAACCGACCTGGGCGACGCGCCCCGCCGGGCCGCCCCCCATCG
>NZ_LAJY01000438.1 GCF_000963705.1 Elstera litoralis
TGAAAGATCGGGACAACACGCCGACATATAAGGCAGAGTATGAACCGGCTTTCGGTTTTGGCCGGTTTCATTTGGCCAGTCTCATTTGGCCGGCCTCATTTGGCTTGTCTCAAGGATGCGTGTGTGTCGATGACCCGTTCCGCCCTCACTTTTCCGGCCCGCCCGGATGCACACCGCCCCGCGTTGGATCATGATTTGGATCTAGGGGACGGCGGGACCGAATCCTTGATTCTCGCCCCCGATTATATTCTGCCCAGCAGCGACCCCGAAGGGCTGCTGCCCGATTTCGCCGTGCTGGTGCAAGAGGGCAAGATTGCCGCCATCGATCTCGTCACAAGCCTGATCGAAGCGCATCCCGATGTCGCGGTCGAACGGCTGCACGATTGCATCATTCTGCCCGGCCTCATCAATGCTCACCAGCAGGGCCGCGCGATGACCGCCGCCCCGCTGACCCCCGGCGATGATTTGCTCGATAACGCGCTGATGGTGCGGCTCGCGCGCACCTCGCTCGATCCCTATCCGCTCGCCCTCGTCGCCGCTACCGATATGCTGTCCCACGGCGTCACCACCGCGCTGCACGCCGGGGCCAGCCAGGGCACGGGCGATTATGAAGGCGAGTTGCGCGCTGCCATTCGCGGTTACCTCGAAGCGGGCCTGCGCACAGTTATCTGCGTTTCAGGGCTCGACCAGGGTCAGATTGTCTCGCCCAGCGAAGAACTGCCGGTCTTTCTCGACCGGCTGTCGCCCGAACTCAGCGCGCTGCTCACCGAACCCTCGCTGCCGACCTATGCCGGGTCCGCCGACGATACGATTGCGCTGATGGGGCGGCTGCTGGCCGAGTTCGGAACGGAACCAACGCTGACGTTCCGCTATGCCCTGCCCGGCCCGCAATATGTTTCCGACGCCTACCTGAGCAAGATCGCCGCCGACGCTCAAGCGCGCGGCATCGGCCTGCATATGATTCTGTATGAAAGCCAAGTGGATTGGGCCGTCTGCCAGTGCCTTTATCCCGAAGGCGTTTTGACGCGTCTCGACACGCTTGGCCTGCTCAGCCCGGCGCTGACCATTGTGCAGGGCGTCTGGCTTTCCCCCGCCGAGATCGAGCTGTTGGCGGCGCGCGGCGTCTGCACTGTCTCAACCCCCGGCTCCAATCTGCGCTTGCGCCACGGCATCGCCCGGTTGGGGCCGCTGCTGCGTGCCGGTATTCCGGTCGCGCTCGGCACCAACAACCGCGCCTTGGCCGACGATGAGGATATGCTGAGCGAGTTGCGCCTTGCCGCCGGTCTTGCCCGCGTTACCGATATCAGCCAGGGCGGCCCCTGGGACGACCGCCCGACCACCGCCGAACAGTTCGGCATGCTGACCGAGAATGGCGCGCGCGCCATCGGCCTTGCCGGGATCGCCGGACGGTTGGTCGTCGGCGGCCCTGCCGATCTGATGGCGCTGTCGTTGCAAGGCATCGAAGGCCCGTCGCTCGACCTGGAAGCGAGCCTGATCGACAATATCCTCAATCGCGCCTCGGCCCGCGACGTGTGTCTGACGATGGTGGGCGGCGAAATCCGCTACCGGGAAGGCGCCCTTCAGGGGATTGACCGGGAGCGGGTCTCGGGGCTGCTGCGCGAAGCGCTCACCTATAGCCGCGCCGCCGCCGATCCGGCGTGGCCGGAACTTTGGTCAGAGTTGCGTGCCCATCTGCGCCATCACTATGGCGCAAAGATTAAGCTGGCGAGGCAACGCCTAAATTCGGCATAAATTAATTCTTTGTGGGTAAGTGGTATCACACCTCTTCGGATCGGCGCGTTTTCAGGTATTGTGTGGGCCGGCGGCGCACCCCTCCTGGGTTGATGGCGCAGAGGCACCGAGCAGGGTAGCAATAGGGCCGGAATGGAAACAGTTCGCACCATCGATGGAGAGATCGAAGATATTCGGGATCGAATCTCCTCGACGGGAGACTCGGTCTGCGAGCTCCATCTGATTACATCGGGGGGGAAGGAGAAATGCTTCGCCTATGCCGATAAGGCCACCATCGTGCAGAACCTGTTGAAAAAAATGCAGGAACTGGCCACGCGCAATGGGGTCGCCCATATCAAAGAG
>NZ_LAJY01000439.1 GCF_000963705.1 Elstera litoralis
CATCTTGGGCGAGCTGCCGATTCTCAAGCATCTTGACGGTTTGCCGAGCCTGAAGAGCTATCAGCTCATTCCCAAAATCGGCGGTCAGATCCAGCGGACGCTCGATCTAACCTCGGTCCTCGCTAAAATCTATCTGGTGCATGAAGACGGCGCGCAAGTGGATCGGGATTACGCTAAGATCCGCGAACTGGAAGCGGCCTACCCACCGAAAGTTGCCGTCGCCGCCTAGGTTACAGGGCTGTCACATTAAAATCATCGCTCTGGCATAAAGCCGCCGCGCCCCTAGGGCAGTATATACGCTCGGTCTCGTGTGAGGAGTTGGGCGATGCGGCGGTTTTTGATTTTGAGCTTATTGGCTTTCGGAACGGCGAGCGCTGCCCAGGCCGACGAAATCACTTTGGCCGCCGATGTCTGGTGCCCTTACAACTGTGCCCCCGGTGCGGAGCGTCCCGGCTACATGGTCGAAATCGCGGCGCAGGCCTTCGAGAGCGCCGGGCATAAGCTTACCTATAAAACGATGCCTTGGGCGCGTGCCCTCGCCGATGTCGAAGCCGGCAAGCTCAGCGGCGCTTTGGGCGCGTCGCCGGAAGAGGCGGCGGGTTTGCTCTACCCGAAGCAACCGCTGGCCCAGTCGCGCAATATGCTCGTAGCGCGGGCGGGCGATAGTTTTGCCTGGACCTCGATCAAATCGCTCGAACCCCACGCGCTCGGCACGATTCTCGATTATTCCTACGGCTCGGTGATTGATGCCTATATCAAGGCGAATATCAAAAACACCAACCGCATTCAGGTGATGGGCGGCGACGAGCCGTTGAAGGGCAATTTACGCAAGCTTCTCGCCGGGCGCATCGCCCTGACCATCGACGATGCGAATGTCATGGCCTATGAACTTGCCGACCAAAAACTGACCGAGGCGGTGCGCCTCGTCGATATGGGCGATGCGCCGAGCCCGCTCTATATCGCCTTCTCGCCCAAACTTCCGCAGTCGGCGACCTACGCCAAGCTGCTGGATGACACTATTGTGAAACTGCGCGCCTCCGGCGGTTTGGAGAAAATCCTCGCCCGCTACGGGCTGCACGATTGGGAGACGGCGAAGCCCGCCGCCTCCGCCGCCGGGACTAATTCCTAAGGCTGGCGCTGGCCAACAGCGCGCCGAAGCCGAGCAAGAGCGCGCCGAAAGCCCGGTCAATCCAGTGACGAACGGCGAGCAGCCGCGCCTGAATCCGCCCGGTTGAGAAGAACAGCGCGACCAGGGCGAACCAGCCGATATGGGCGATGGCGATAAACCCGCCATAGCCGAGTTGCACGGCCAGCGGCGTGCTCGGCTGCACTACCTGCATGAACAGGCTGACAATAAAGACTGTGGTTTTCGGGTTCAGCGCATTGGTTAGAAAGCCAATGCGCAGCGCCGCCCCATCGCTCAGTGCCGTCTCCGGGGCAGCGGCGCGTGGCGCGCTGGGGCGAGCAAAGATCATCTTACCGCCGAGCCAAATAAGATAGGCCGCGCCGATCAGCTTCAGCACGGTGAAGAGCAGCAGCGACTGCTGAATGACGACGCCGATGCCGAGTAATGTGTAGCCAATATGCACCATAACACCGCCGCCGATGCCGAGCGCGGTCAGCAGCCCGGCACGGCGCGAGCGCAGCAGGCTATTGCGCGACACCATCGCAAAATCGGGGCCGGGGCTGATGACGGCCAGCATCGTAATCGTGATAACGGCGAGAAACTCGGTCATGGGGGTATCTCCTCGGCAAATCTGCTATAGGGGATTTACCCGCATCGGCAGGCCTTGAATAACGATGGTTTCTGACCTTGTCCGTGAGAAAATCTCACCGATACTCTCTGACCGGCTGCCACCGCTGGGCGCGTTGCGCTGTTTCGAGGCGGCGGCGCGGCACGAAAGTTTCACCCAGGCGGCGGAAGAGTTGCATCTCACCCACGGCGCGATCAGCCGGGCGGTGCGGGCGCTGGAAGACGAGCTTGGCATCGCCCTCTTCGCGCGGCGCAATCGCCGGGTCTATCTCACCGACGCGGGACGGCTGTTGCATCAGGCGGCGGCGGAAGCTTTCGGGATTTTGCACAGCGCCGCGCGCCGCCTGCGCCGTCACGCGCAGCAACAGCCGCTGGTGCTCTCCTGCGAGCCGACGCTGTTGATGCGCTGGCTCATTCCGCGCCTGCCGGGGTTTACCGAAGCGTATCCTGGCCTACCGCTGCGCCTGGTCGCGGGTGGCGGGGCGGCGGTGTTTAGCGACGGGATCGATCTTGCCATTCGCCGCAACGATCATCCGGTGCTGCCCGGCGCGGCGTCGGTCGCGCTGTTTTTGGAACAGGTCGGCCCCGTCTGTGCGCCGCGCTGCCTTGATCCGCACACGGGCCAACTTTCGGCGAATGTGGTGCGCCTCCATACCCGTACCCGCCCGGAAGCCTGGGCCGCTTGGGCGCAGCGGGCGGGGGTTTCTCTGCCGCCGGGGCCGGAGACCGAGTTCGAGCATTTTTACCTCAGCCTGCAAGCCGCCGTCGCGGGTTTAGGCGTCGCCATCGGCCCTTACCGGCTGGTCTGTGACGATCTGGCGGCGGGCTTGCTGGTCGCGCCCTTCGGGTTTAGCCCCGATGGCAGCGCCTATCATCTGCTCACCCCGCGCCCGATTCAGCTCGGCTCGTCGGAAGCACTGCTGCTGGCGTGGCTGCGGGGGCTATCGCCTTAACGCCGATCTTGCCAGCGGCATGGCATCTGGCCCAGCATGGGGCCGCCTTCTTTTGCCGGAGTTCTTTATGGTCGATCTTTCCGCCTTTCCGCTCACTCAGCGCTGGCCCGCCCAGCACCCCGACCGGATTCAGCTCTACTCGCTGCCAACGCCAAATGGGGTGAAAGTCTCCATTATGTTGGAAGAAGTCGGGCTGCCCTACGAACCCCATACGATCAATATCGGCCAGAATGAAACCTGGGGGCCGGAGTTTTTATCGCTCAACCCGAACGGTAAGATTCCGGCGATCATCGATCCCAACGGCCCCGACGGCAAACCCTTCGGCCTGTTTGAATCGGGCGCTATTTTGGTTTATCTCGCCGAGAAGACCGGCCAATTGCTGCCCGCCGACCCGGCCCAGCGTTACGAGACGCTGCAATGGCTGTTCTTCCAAATGGCCGCCGTCGGGCCGATGTTCGGCCAGTTGGGCTATTTCCATAAGTTCGCCGGGCGCGAGATTGAGGATAAGCGCCCGCTGGAGCGCTACCGCGCCGAAACGCAACGGCTGCTCGGCGTGCTCGAAACCCGCCTGGCGGGGCGGACGTGGATCATGGGCGAGGCGTATACCATCGCCGATATTTCCCTGCTGGGCTGGGTGCGCAATCTCATCGGCTTCTATGGCGCGGGCGATTTGGTCGATTACGCCAGCCTCACGCAGGTTCCGGCGTGGCTCGAACGCGGGTTGGCGCGTCCGGCGGTTCAGCGCGGACTTGATATTCCGGCGCGGCCGTAAGGGGCGGCGATGGCGCGGTCGGCCCCCGAATTTCAACTTCTCCCCTGCGCGCTGCCGGGCGTGCAGAGAGTGCGGGCCGACACGCGCCATCAGTTCCCAAAACATATCCACGAGGGTTTCGGCATCGGCCTCATCCATCGCGGCGCGCAGAAATCCTTAAGCGGGCGCGGGATGGTCGAAGCCGGGCCGGGGCAGGTGATTACCGTTAACCCCGGCGAGGTGCATGACGGGCGTCCGATTGGCGACGGGGGGCGGTTCTGGACGATGCTCTACCTGACGCCGGCGGCAATGGCGCGCGCGGCGGCGGAAATCGACCCAAGCCTCTCGGGCGATATCGAGTTCACGGAGCCCGTATTACCCCACGCCGCGCCCGCGACGGGGCTCTTTACCGCGAACGGCGACGCCCTCTTCCAGGAAGAACGGTTGCTGCTTTTACTCGCGGGGCTGCTGCGCCGAAAGCCGGAGGTTGCCGAGGCCGTGCCCCCCGGTCTGCGCCACGCCCGCGCTTTGATCGACAGCGACCCCGGCGCGCCGCTGCACCTCAGCGATTTGGCCGAGGTGGCGGGCCTCAGCCGCTTTCAGATCGTGCGCAGTTTCATGCGCTTAACGGGGCTCACGCCCCATGCCTATCTGGTTCAGCGCCGCTTACAATATGCCCGCCGTTTGATGGACGAGGCGCTGCCGCTGGCGGAGGTTGCCGTCGCGGCAGGCTTTGCCGATCAAAGCCATTTCACCCGGCTGTTTGCCCGGCAGTTTTGGCCTATCGCCCGGTGCCTTCCGGCGGGCACTGGGCTGAGGGCTGCAATTTTCTTCAAGAAACCGCGCGCGGGTTTCGGCTTAGCTGGGCCATTGCGACGAACCGGGGGCTTGAAGAATGTTTATGCACGCAGCCGAAATTTGGCAGGCGTTTCCCGATCTTGCGGCGGGCGCGGTGACGGTCGAAGGCGCTTATGCCGGGGCGGCGTCGCTCGACGGGCTTCACGCCCAGGCCGCCGCGCGGCTCGCGGCGGGACCGGAGGGGGAGTTTCCGGAAATCCAAGCGTGGCGGCGAGCCTTTACCAAACTCGGCCTGAAGCCGACGCAGTATCGCTGCGCTAGCGAAGCCTTACTGCGCCGGGTTCGGCAAAGCGGCACGATCCCCGCCCTGCATCCGCTGATCGACCTCTGCAACGCCGTCTCGCTGGCAACCGCCCTGCCGGTCGCGGTTTTCGACTTAACCCAGATCGGAGGCAGTCTCACGGTGCGCTTCGCGCGGGGCGATGAGCGCTTCGAGGCTTTCTCCGGGGAGTTGGAAACGCCGCCTGCGGGGGAAGTGATCTTCGCCGACGCGGCTGGTAACGCTCATGCCCGCCGCTGGTGCAACCGCCAAGGCCGCCGCGCCGCCGTCGGCCCCGCAACGACGCGGGCTTTGATCGTCGTAGAAGCACTGCACGCCGACGCCGCGAGGGATATTCAAACGGCGCTCACCCAGCTCACCGAGCGCCTTGGCCCGCAGGCGCATCAGCCGATGCGGCTGACGGCGCAAAACCCACTCTACCGATTTTAAGGAATTTGGTGCGCGGTCGGAGCCGAATTATTCATTTGCTCGGTGTGTCGTCTTCAAGGCGGGCGGCGGTTTATGATTGGGTATGCGCCCGCTTTTCCTGGTAAGGCCGGGTCGGCGAAATCGCCATAGTTTACCATGCCATCAGAGAATAGCAGAACGCCTACGCCACCCTTGGTATAGTGTTTCTGGTGTTCTTGTCAGTCAAGCTGCCGTCCGCTGACCCCCTAACGTCTTGACAGTCGTCGCCCGAACTTGCGACCATGCTTTTCCCGACAAAACGATTATTCGAGAG
>NZ_LAJY01000044.1 GCF_000963705.1 Elstera litoralis
ATATCAGAAGCGCTACAATGCGCCACCCGATTTCTTCGTCGCAGGCGGGTTCGCGGCAGCCTCCGCCGTGTTCAACGGCATCACCAAAGCGGGCGATACCGATACCGAAAAGCTGATCGCCGCGATGGAAGGCATGATGTTCGAAACGCCGAAGGGCGATATGATTTTCCGCGCCGTCGATCATCAGGCCCAGCAGGATATGTTCCACTGGCGCATCAAAAAAGACGCAACGGATAATGATCTGCTGGAGCTGGTTGCAACTATTCCGGCAGCAACCATGCCGCTGCCCTTCCGTAATAAGCGATAAACCTTTACCCTACTCACCAGCTTGGGGGAGGGGGCGGGGCGGTTTCGGCTGCCCTGCTTCCCCCCCGACCGTACCAGTAGGAAGCCTGCTCTCATGTCTGTTCCGGTTCTTGAATCCCGCGACCTGACCATCCGTTTCGGCGGGCATACGGCGGTCAATGCGGTCAGCACCTCGTTTACGGCGGGAACCCTCACCGCCATCGTCGGCCCAAACGGGGCTGGGAAAACCACCTATTTCAATCTTCTCTCCGGCCAACTCCCCGCCTCGGCGGGTCAGGTGCTGCTGGATGGCGAGGATATTACCCGGCTGGGTCCGGCCGATCGGGCGCGGCGCGGCATTGGCCGGGCGTTCCAGATCACCAATCTCTTCCCACAGCTCACCGCGCACGAAAACGTGCGCCTCGCCGTGCAAGCGCGCGACCCTGCCGCCGCGAATATCTGGCAGCGCTGGACGGGGCACCGCGCCTGGATTGAGCGGGCCGAATGGGTGCTGGAGGAGGTAAACCTTCAACATCAGCGCGACACGGTCGCCTCCTCCCTCTCCCACGGCGACAAGCGCAAGCTGGAAGTGGCGATTATGATGGCGCTGGAGCCCCATGTGTTCATGTTCGACGAGCCGACGGCGGGCATGTCGGTCGATGAAGTGCCGGTGATCCTGGACCTCATCCAGAAGCTGAAGCGCGCGGGCGATAAAACCATTCTGCTGGTCGAACATAAGATGGATGTCGTGCGCAGCCTCGCCGACCGCATTATCGTGCTGCACCACGGGCAGTTGCTGGCCGATGGCGAGCCTGCGACGGTGATCGCCTCGCCGCTGGTGCAGGAAGCTTATCTTGGCCGCGCACCGGAGAAAAAGCATGGTTAACCCGCTGCTGCGGCTGGACGGGGTTCATACCCACATCGGCCAATATCATATTCTGCAAGGCGTTAATCTCACCGTGAACGAGGGCGGCATTACCATGCTGCTCGGGCGTAACGGCGCGGGGAAAACCACGACGCTACGCACTATCATGGGCCTGTGGAAACCCTCGCAGGGCACCGTGACCTTCGACGGCAAGCCCATCGGCGGTAAGGATACGCCCAGTATCGCCCAAAGCGGCATCGCCTATGTGCCGGAAACGATGGCCGTGTTCCACGATCTCACGGTCGAAGAAAATATGAAGCTCGCCGCCCGCTCCGGCCCGCCCGATGCCGCGCGGTTGGAGTGGATTTTCGGCTTCTTCCCGGCGCTCAAACGCTTCTGGCACTCGCCCGCCGGGGTGCTCTCCGGCGGACAAAAACAGATGGTGGCGATTGCCCGCGCCCTGGTGGAGCCGCAACGGCTGATCCTGATCGACGAGCCGACCAAGGGCCTTGCGCCTGCCATCATCGAAGGCATGATCGGCGCGTTTCAGGAATTGAAGCGCCAGAGCACGATTCTACTGGTCGAACAAAACTTCCGCTTTGCCGCCGCCCTCGGGGATTCGGTGGCGGTCGTCGATGACGGGCGCGTCGTTCACGCCGGGAGCATGGCCGATCTGGTCGGGGATAGTGGCTTGCAGGAACGCCTGCTCGGCCTGTCGCTCGACGCGCATCAATAGGAGGCTGATATGTCCGAGACCAAAGCCGCCCCCGCCGATATTCCACGCGCAAAGCTCGATCTGCTGCCGCTGCTGATCCCCGTGGTTCTCGCCGCCGCTGCCCTCGTGCTGGTCGGCAGCCCGACGACCTGGCTGACCCTCACCCTCTCGGCACTGGCGATGGGCATGATGATCTTCGTCATCGCGTCCGGCATGACGCTGGTGTTCGGGCTGATGGACGTTATCAACTTCGGGCACGGGGCCTTCATTGCGATTGGCGCCTACCTCGCCTTTACCGTGCTGGGGCCGCTCGCCGGGTGGATGGCGTCGGAGTCGCTGCTGACCAACCTCGGCGCGCTGGCGATTGCCGCCGTCGCCGCGATGATCGGCACCGGCGCGCTGGGCATGGCGTTCGAGCGCGTTATTATCCGCCCGGTCTATGGTCAGCATCTGAAGCAGATTCTGATTACGATGGGCGGGCTCATTGTCGCCGAACAAGCCCTGCACGCGATTTTCGGCGGCGACCAAAAGGCCATGCCGCTGCCCAACGGCTTGCGCGGCGCGATTGTCGTCGGCGATCTCGCCTTCGAAAAATACCGGCTGCTGATCGTCGTCGTCGGGTTGGCGGTGTTTACCGGCATGCAGTTGGTGCTGAACCGCACCCGCATCGGGCTGCTGATCCGCGCCGGGGTGGAGAATGCCGAGATGGTGGAAGCCTTGGGCTACCGCATCCGCCGCCTGTTCATCGGCGTCTTCGTCGTCGGATCGGGCCTGGCCGGGCTCGGCGGCGTGCTATGGGCGCTGTACCGGGAAACGCTGACCGCCGGGATCTCCAATGACGTGATGACGCTGGTGTTTATCGTCGTCATCATCGGCGGGCTCGGCTCGGTCGGCGGTTGCTTTCTGGGGGCGATTCTGGTGGCCTTGCTCGCCAATTATTCCGCCTTCCTCGTGCCGAAATTCGCCCTGGTTTCAACGGTTCTGCTGATGGTGCTGATTCTCCTGTGGCGTCCGCAGGGTCTCTATCCCGTCGCCAAGAGGTAAGCCCATGCTGCGCGCCCTTCTCTCCGACGATTTGCCCCGCAATCGGGTCCTGTCGGTGATCCTGCTGGTCATCCTGATCGGCCTCGCCACGGCCCCCTTCCTCGTCTCCGGGGCCAATGCCATCAATACCGCCGCGAAGATCTGCATCTTCATTCTGCTGGTGGCGAGTTACGATATTCTGCTGGGCTATACCGGCATCGTTTCCTTCGCCCATACGATGTTCTTCGGCATCGGCGGTTATGGCGTTGGCCTTGCCATGCATTTCATGGGCGCGACCTGGGGCAGCGCCCTACTCGGCACCGGCATCGCCATTGTCTTCGGCGTGACGCTGGCGGCCTTGATTGGGCTTCTGTCCCTGCGGGTGAAGGCGATTTTCTTCGCCATGATTACGCTTGCGGTCGCAACCGTCTTTGCCGTGCTGGTCTCGCAACTCTCCGATTATACCGGCGGGGAAGACGGCCGCTCCTTCCGCGTGCCGGAACTGTTACGCCCGACGTTTAAACTGCTGGAAGAACCTGTGTTCGGCACCATGATAACGGGCCGTGTGGCGGCCTATTATTTGGTATTCAGCTTTACGGTCTTCTTCTTCCTGCTAGCGTTACGCATGGTCAATTCGCCGTTCGGGCGCGTGCTGCAAGCCATCCGCGAGAATGAATATCGCGCCGAGGCCCTGGGCTACCGCGTGGTGAAATACCGCACGATTGCCACCTGTCTTTCCGCCGGGCTCGCCGTGGTCGCGGGCGCGCTCTACGCCCTGTGGCTGCGCTATACCGGGCCGGATACCACCCTCTCCTTCGCCATCATGTTGAATATTCTGCTGATGGTCGTGATCGGCGGCATGGGCACGCTCTACGGCGCGGTGATCGGCGGAACCCTGTTCATCCTCGCCGAAAACTACCTGCAAAAGCTGCTCGGCGCGGCCGCGACCCAGGTAGAGGGAATTCCCGTGCTGGCGCAAATCCTCCACCCGGACCGCTGGCTGCTGATCCTGGGCGTGTTGTTCGTGCTCAGCGTCTATTTCTTCCCGACCGGGATCGTCGGCAAGCTGCGGCAAAAAGCGTCTTAGATTTGGCAGGGGCGCTGCCCCTGGGCCCCGCTCAAGGGGCAACCGCCCCTTGAGAATCCGGGGCGTCTCAGACCCGATAAAATTCCCGATACCAAGCAATAAACTTCGGCAGCCCGACCGACAGCGGCGTCGTCGGGCTGAAACCGAGATCGCGCCTGCTTTCGGTGATGTCGGCGGCGGTCTCGTAGACGTCGCCGGGCTGCATTGGCTGCAAATCGAGCACCGCTTTCCGGCCCAGCGCCTCTTCCAGAATTGCGACGAAATCGGTCAGCTTTTCCGGGTGATTGTGACCGAGGTTATAGACGCGGTGCGGCGGCGCCTCGCCCGTATCGGCGGGCGGATGGTCGAGGGTCGCCAGCACGCCCGCGACAATATCGTCGATATAAGTGAAATCCCGGCGCATATCGCCGCCGTTGAACAGGCGGATCGGCTCCCCGGCCAAAATGGCTTTGGTGAACAGGAACGCCGCCATATCGGGCCGCCCCCAAGGGCCGTAGACCGTGAAGAAGCGCAACCCCGTCGCCGGAATCCGGTAGAGATGCGCGTAAGTATAATGGAACAACTCATCTGCCTTCTTGGTGGCGGCATAGAGCGATAGGGGCCGGTCGGTGCGGTCCGTCACCGCGAACGGCGCTTTCTCGGCATGCCCATAGACCGAGGAGGAGGAGGCATAAACGAAATGCACCAGCCCCGGCAGGCGGCGCACGGCTTCCAGCAAATTAATCTGGGCGACGATATTCGCGCTGATATAGGCGTGCGGGTTTTGCAGCGAGTAGCGCACCCCCGCTTGCGCCGCGAGATGGATAATATGCGTCACGCCCGAGGCTGGAACCAGCAGCGCATCGACCGCATCGCGATCAGCAAGCTCGACCGGCTGAAAGCTGAAGCCCTTCTGCCCGGTAAGCTGCGCGAGCCGCGCGTGTTTGAGGGCCGGATCGTAATAATCGTTGAGATTATCGACCCCGATCACTGTTTCCCCCCGCGCCAGCAGGGCTTGAGCGACATGGAAGCCGATGAACCCGGCAACGCCCGTGACCAGAATATGCATCCGTCGCCCTCTTTAAAGTGTCCAGTAGCGGCGGTCGGCGGGAAGCGCCCGCCCCCGCCACAGTCCTTTGATATCGGCAATCAAACCGCCCGGCGCAACGCAGGCCGAAATCGCGTCCCCGCCCCACTCGGCGAACTCCCGATGGGCAACCGCCAACACGAGCGCATCATAAGAACGGTCCGGGGGAAGCGCGGCCAGGGGAGCCCGACCCAGCAAATCCGTCAGCGCCTCGGCGGCTGCGTTCGGATCGAAACAATCCACCTCAAAACCTTTAGCGGCCAGAGCCGCGATGAGATCGACCGCCTTGCTGTTGCGCAAATCGCCGATATTCTCCTTGAAACTCGCGCCCAGCACCAAAACCGACGCACCCGGAACGAGTTGGGCGGCGATTTGATCGGCGAAGAACCCGGCCATCGCCTCATTGGTGTGGCGGCCCGCCAGAATCGTTACCGGCTCATGGCCCAGACTTTGCGCCCAAGTGGCCAGATAATAGGGATCGACGCCGATGCAGTGCCCCCCGACCAATCCCGGCACGAAGGGCAGAAAATTCCACTTGGTCCGCGCCGCCTCCAGCACGTCATAAACCGGAATATCCGCCGTGCGCAGGATCATCGCGACTTCGTTGATGAAGGCGATATTGATATCGCGCTGGGCATTCTCGATGGCTTTAGCGGCCTCCGCCACGCGGATCGAGGGCGCAATGTGGATATTGCCGCCATTCACCGCACCATAAAGTGTGGCAAGCCGCTGGGCGACCCCGGAATCTTGCGCGGCGACGACTTTCGCAATCGCCGCCAGCCCATGCTTGCCATCGCCCGGATTAACCCGCTCCGGCGAATAGCCCAGGTGATAATCCCGCCCCGCCAGCAGGCCCGATTCCTCGGCGATCCAGGCGGCGCAGGGGCCTTCCGTGACGCCCGGATAGACGGTGCTTTCGAAGACCACCACCGCGCCGGGTGCCAGTACGCGGCCAATGGTCCGGGAAGCGGCTTCGAGCGCCGTCAGATCGGGTTTTTGGGCCGCATCGATGGGGGTTGGGACGGTGGCGATGAGCACATCGCAGCCGCGCAAGGCTTCGGCGTCCCCCCGTCAGCACGAGCGACCCTGCAACCGCCGCCAGCGCCTTGGCGCTCACTTCGCGCGTCCGGTCCCAGCCGTCCGATAAGTCCGCAATTCGCTGGCGATCAATATCGAACCCGACGACGGGCCGATGCGCCGCAAGCGCCACCGCCAGCGGCAGCCCGACATAGCCGAGCCCCAAAATACCGACGCGCGCAAACCCCATTATTGACCAAACTCGCCCAAATATTTAAAGGCTATGCGCAGGAAGAAGGTTTGATCCTGGCGCAATTCCTTATCGGATAGCTTATCGCGCGTGTAAGAACCGAGAATAGCGAAACACTCGTCTTCGTACAAAAGCCCTAAGCCCGCGCTGCTGATCTTATCGGTCTTAACGTCGTAGGATAACACCCCATAGGTGCTGTAGAACTCGGAAATCTTCAACTGACCGGAAAGTGCCATCTGCTTAGGGCTATCGACACCGATTTCCGGCAAG
>NZ_LAJY01000440.1 GCF_000963705.1 Elstera litoralis
GGCCGGAGGAGGGCGCACGCGCCGCAGGTTGAAGCGCGGGCGGCTAGTGCATCGGCTGCTGCAAATGCTGCCCGATCTAGCGCCGCCGCGCTGGCAGGCGAGCGCCGCCGCCTATCTCCGCCCGCCCCATTCATCAGCTTGCCGACGCCGAGCAGGTGGCCCTGTGGCGGGAGGCGGAAACCGTGCTGACTCATCCCGATTTGGCCCCCCTGTTCGGCGCGGACGCCCGCGCGGAAGTGCCTTTGGTCGGGCGGGTGGGGGATGTGATCGTCTCAGGGCAGGTGGATCGGCTCTGGGTTGGGCCAAACGAAGTGCTGCTGGCCGACTTCAAAACCAACCGTCCGCCCCCGTTGCGCGAAGGCGGCGTGTCGCGCGCTTATCGACAGCAAATGGCGCTCTACCGCGCCGTTCTGAGCCAGCTTTACCTCGACAAACCCGTGCGCTGCTGGTTGATCTGGACCGATGGCGCGCGGATCATGCCGCTGTCCGAGGCGCTCTTGGACGATCCCGGCTTGCTCAGCCTCACCCTCTCTGCGCAAACTGCTGAACAGCGTTAAGCTTTCCGCGTGCCTCAGGCATTGACGGGCGGGGGGACGGCTCCCTAAGTTTCATTTATCCAGGCTGGGTTTCCCGGCTCTTACAAAGGAAAAGATTATGGCGACCGTTCCCGTTACCGATGCCAGCTTCGAAGCCGACGTTCTCAACGCTCCCGGCCCCGTGCTGGTCGATTTTTGGGCCGCTTGGTGCGGCCCGTGTAAGGCGATTGCGCCCGCGCTCGAAGAAATCTCGTCGGAACTGGCGGGCAAGGTAACGATCGCCAAGGTCGATATCGACGATAACCCCGCCTCCCCGGCCAAATACGGCGTGCGCGGCATTCCCACAATGCTGCTGTTCAAAAACGGTCAGGTCGTGGCGCAAAAGGTCGGCGCGATGCCGAAATCGATGCTGCAAGCCTGGCTGACCAGCGCGCTGTAAAGCAAGGCGCGCAGGGAACGCGGGCGATCCCCCGCCCCGGCTCGGGGAGCAAGCTCCCCGAGTTCCTCTCTGGAACGGCGATACGCGCGGCAAACTGATAGGCGGGGCGGCCAATGTCTAAATCCAGTCTGTATGACCAAGATTTCTACGCCTGGGCCAATGAACAGGCCAATTTGCTGCGTACTGGGCAAGTGTCCGCCGCCGATATCGAGCATATTGCCGAGGAAATCGAAAGCATGGGCAAGACCGAGAAACGCGAACTGGCAAACCGTCTCGCCGTCTTGCTCCTGCACCTGCTGAAATGGCAGTTCCAACCTGTGAGGCGAGGTGCTTCTTGGGAAGCGACCGTTCGCGTGCAACGGCGTGACCTTGCGGTTCACCTGACGGACAATCCCAGCCTCAAAGCCAAGGTGGCGGAGGCCATCGAACAGGCTTATGGCAATGCCGTGATCCAGGCTGCTGCGGAAACGGGCTACCCGGAAACCACATTCCCGGCTGAATGCCCCTGGCCTTTCGAGCAGATCATGGATGCAGCTTTCTGGCCGGACCACGCCTAAATTTTTCCTACACAGGCTCTAAGCGGGCGCGCGATGTGCGCCCGTCACGCGGTAGGCAAGAACGCTCAGACCCAGCAGGGCGACCGGCGCGAGGCTGAGGCTGAGGACGATTTCCCAACCTAAACTCGCCTGCGCCGGTCCCGCGCCGACCGAGGCGAGGGCCGAGAGGCCAAAGACGCTGAATTCCGATAGGGCTTGCAGCCGCGCGCGCTCTTTCGGCGCGGTGGCGGCTTGGGCGATCAGCGTCGAGCCGCCGACGAACAGAATATTCCAGGCGATCCCGTTCAGCACCAGGGCAAGGGTGAAATGCGGCAGGCTAAGCCCCGTCAGCCCCACCGCCGCGCTGAGCAGAAACAGCGCCAGGCCCGCGCTCACCATTGGCACGACGCCGAAGCGCGCGATCAGCTTTCCCGTAAAAAAACGCCGGGGCGAACATGCCGACCAGATGGGCCTGGATCACCCCCGCCGAGGCATCGACCGAAAAGCCGCAGGCGATCACCGCGAGCGGCGTCGCCGTCATCACGAAAGTCATCACCGCGAAGGCCAACGCCGTGCAGAGCAGACCGAGCAGAAACATCGGCTGTCCCGCCAGCACCGCCAGCGGTCGGGTGTCGCCGGATGCGGTTTGACTGACGGGCTGGAGGGGCAGCGTTGCGAGCACCATGACCGCCAGCGCCCCCAGCCCGGCAATCGCGCCATAGGCCCCGGCAAAAGGCACCAGCGCCCAGAAATCGCGGGAAAATGCTGCGATCTGCGGCCCCAAGAAGGCGGCAACCAGGCCGCCGATCATCACCCATGAGAGGGCGCGCGCTTTGCCCGCCGGGTCGGGAACGGCGTCGGTCGCGGCATAGCGGTAATATTGCGAACTCGCCTGAAACAGCCCGAGCAGCGCGTTTCCGAGGCAAAACAGCGTAAAATCACGCTGAAAAATCGCCGCAGCGGCCAGAATGCCGCCGATAATTGCGGCGAAGCTCCCCAGCATGAAGACGGGCCGCCGCCCGATGCGCCCCATCAGCAGCGACAGCGGAACCGTCGTCGCAGCAGAGGTTAGCGTCAGCAGCGCAAAGGGCAGGGTCGCGAGGCTGGCGCGTGGAGCCAAATCGCTGCCGACGATTCCGGTGAGCGTGAGGCCGATGGCGATGGCGCAGAAGTAGAGACACTGCGACAGGGCGAGGGTTCCTGCCGTGCGGCGGGCTAGGGGGACAGGGTGGCCGACATGGGAAACCTCATAGCAGCGGTGACACGAAGGCCCCACCTTAAGAAAGCTTCCCCTTGTCAGAAAGGACAGAGAAGCCGCATATTCTGCCATATCGGCAGGCAGGAGATCGGGCGATGCGGACGGTGGCCATTCTGACGTTTCCCCAGTGCCAAAGCCTTGATTGTTTGGGGCCGACCGAGGTTTTCACTAAGGCGAATGCCCATTTCCAGCATCAGCAGGGCGGGGCGGGGGACGTCCCGTACCGCATCGTCCACGGCTCGGTTGCGGGCGGCGCGGTGCCGACCAGTTGCGGCCTCGCCTTTGGCCCGACGCTGCCGCTCGCCGATCTGCCGGCGAGCATCGATACGCTTTTGATCGTCGGCGGCAATCCTGGGGTGGAAATGGCGCTGGAAGGGGGGGGGCTCCCTGCCTGGGTGCGGGAACGCGCCCCCCACTGCCGCCGCGTTGCCAGCGTTTGCACGGGGGCGTTTCTGCTGGCCGAAACGGGCTTGATGGCCGGGCGGCGGATGACGACCCATTGGCACTCCTGCGCTGCCTTGGCCGACCGCTACCCCAATATCCGCGTCGAGCCCGACGCGATTTATGTGAGTGCGCCGCCCTTCTACAGTTCCGCCGGGATCACCGCGTCCATCGATCTGGCGTTAGCCCTAGTGGAGGAGGATTTGGGGCAGGCAATCGCGCTGGCGGTGGCGCGGGAGTTGGTGCTGTATTTGCGCCGTCCGGGGGGACAGTCGCAATTCTCGACCCTATTGGCAACGCAAGCGCGGTCGGCGGAACGGACGGTCGAGGGGAAGCTGGGGGATTTGCTGACCTGGATCGCCGCCCATCCGGCCGAGGATTTACGCGTTCCGGCGCTGGCGGCGCGCGTCGGTCTGGCCGAGCGCAGCTTCATCCGCCATTTCACCGCGCGAACGGGTCAAACCCCGGCGCGTTATGTGGAAGCGGTGCGTCTTGAGCGCGCGCGGTTGCTACTGGAGACGGACCGGCAGGCCCTCGCCGAAATTGCGGCAGCGGCGGGGTTCGGCTCGACCGATTCCCTCACGCGGGCGCTACGGCGGGCTTTGGGGATTACGCCCGATCTTTATCGGGCGCGCTTTGGGGGCGGCTCTCGCTTCCCGGTAGCGGCGCGTCGGGCGCAATTGGAAGCCGCAACGTAACGCGGGTGCCGTGATCGGGCTTGCTGGTGAAGGCCACCGAACCGCCCATTGCCTGCAACAGCCGCCGCGAGAAAGCGATGCCGAGCCCGGCCCCGCGCTCGGAGGAGGTCAGCGCGTTTTCCGGCCGCAAGAACGGGTCGCCCAGCTTGCCCAAGGTTTCCGGCGGAATGCCGATGCCCGTATCGGCAATGGTGATATTCGCCCATTGCTCATCGCCCCACCGCTCGGCCACTTGGGCGGTAACGCGAACGGAGCCCTCGGCTGGGGTGAATTTCACCGCATTATCGAGCAGATGGACGAGAACCTGATTGAGCGCGGAGGCATCGGCCCGCACCGTTAGCAGCGTCGGCAGGGCGAGTTTGATGTGAACGTGCCGCCGGTCGGCCAGCGGGCGAATTTGGCGCATGGCGCTGAGAATAGCCCCGTCCAAATCGAGCGCTTCGAGCGTGAGCGGGCGCTCCCCGGCTTCGATTTGGCCATAGTCCAGAATATCATCGACCAACTGCAACAGGCCGGTGCCGCCCTGATGAATGGCGCGCGCATAATCGGCGATCCGGTCCGTCGGCGATTGCAGCAGGATCATTTCGCTAAAGCCCATAATGGCGTTCAGCGGCGTGCGCAACTCGTGGCTGAGGCTGGACAGAAACCGCGTGCGCGCCAGATTATCTTGCCGGGTCTGCTGAATAATGCGGTGCAGATCGAGCGTATCGACGACCAATTGCGCTAATTCTTTCAAAAGACTCTGCTGCGCATCGGTAAATTCGCGCGGGCGTTGATCGATGACGCACAGGGTTCCGAGCCGAAAACCCGTTTCAGAAATCAGCGGGGCACCCGCATAAAAGCGGATATGGGGACTATCGGTGACAAGCGGATTAGCCGTAAACCGCGGATCGCTTAAAGCATCTTCCACAATCATGACATCATCGTCCAAGATTGCGTAAGCGCAGAAGGCGAGCTGTCGGGGCGTTTCTTGCGTGGCGAGCCCGGCTTTCGCTTTGAACCATTGCCGGTCTGAATCGAGGAGGCTGACGAGCGCGATGGGGCAATCGAGCAACCGAGTGGTTAATTGAACCAAATGGTCCAAACGCGGGTCGTCCGGTGTATCAAGCACGCAGAAGCTGTGCAGCTCATCAAGGCGGGCAGCCTCGTTCGGCGGAACCGGAGGAAGAGGGGAATTGATTGCCGTCATCGGCGGAAGTGTGCCATAGCGCCTAAGGCTTGACTATATCGGCGCTCGATATTTTTAGAGTAACCCATAGGGGAGTGGGGATGGAGTCTCGAAGACTAACCGGGAAAACGGAGCAAAAGGCGGCGGACAAGCCGGGTGCTTTTTCCTTCCTGCGCGACCTGCCGCACGAGTGGCGGGAACGCCGCGTGCTCGCCCTGGTCGAAGACCTGAGCCGCCAGATGGGGCGCGACCCGGTGGCGGCGCTCGGCCGGCTGGACGCGCTGGCGCAAACCCTACCCGACGATCCCAGCGCCCACGCGGCTGGTCGATGAGCGTCTGCGCCTGGGTGGAACGCTGGGCGAGCGCCGAGCCGATTACTGCGCGGCGCTTGCTGGACGATCTCGCCGAGCATGCCGCCCGTCACCCCGGCGAGGGCGCGCTGAAAGCCCATTGGGGCGTTGCGGTGTTGCATTTCGTGGCGGCGCGGGCCGGGGCGGACCCGGAAGGCTGCCGCGTGCTGCTAGCGAC
>NZ_LAJY01000441.1 GCF_000963705.1 Elstera litoralis
GCAGGCTTCTAACCCACTCTTTCCCCTCCGAACACCAGCTTCTCTACGCGAGAAAGGATTAAACCCTATGATTCACACGACCCGCGTCTGCCGATCGAAGCAGGCATTTCCCGCTTTTCACGGTGTTAACCGTCATCACGCGATAGCCGATCTCTGTCATAGCTCTCTGATACCGCAGGTGTGTCATGCCGATATTTGTCTCTGTTCCCCTGGGGCCTAAGCTTTACATCGAATTTACCCGTTGGTCGGTGCCCGCCCGCGCCTTGCGCTGGGCTGAGATGCGCCGCGAAAACCGGGAGGTGCTGATATGGTTCGGACGTCTTCACATGATTTATACGCCCTCGCGCTGGATGCCCGCCGTTCCGGCCGGTCTGGGACGGGCCGCTGATGCGCCCGCCGGCTGCCCTGGATAACCCGGCGCAGGTAAGCCTCGGGAGTGACGCCGACGATGCGGCCCTCCCTACGCTCATCCGAGTGCTAGAGGCGTTTCGTACCCTCGACCCGGACCTTCCCATTCAATATGCCCTCTCGTTCCTCACTTTGGCGCAGAACGAGGGGCTTTCTATGGGCGAGTTGGCGCAGCGCCTCGCCATCGCCCAATCGTCCGCCTCGCGCAATATTGCCGCGCTGTCGGACTGGCATTCCTTCGGCAAGCCCGGCCTGGGCTTGGTCGAGGCCCGCGAAGATCCCCGCGAGCGCCGCCGGAAGCTGGTGAGCCTGACCGCGAAGGGCCAGGCTTTCCTGCACCGGCTGACGGCCTTGATGGCGGGCCATAGTCTGCCGGATGCCCCGCAACCGCTGCCGCCGGTTACCGTGGGGATCGATACGCGCACGCCGGTTGCCCATCTCGGCTAACCGCGCTCGCCGGAATGTTTCACGCGAGTCATAAGTCTCTTCCCCCGAAGGGGCGCTATGCTATAGTCGCGCCACCCTCCGACGCGGGCCGCGCGCCCCTCGGGTGACCGAAGGATTGAAGACTCATCGCCATGAAACTGACGATCGATCGTGCCGCTCTGCTCAAAAGCCTGGCCCATGTGCAAAGTGTCGTCGAGCGGCGCAATACGATTCCAATCCTCTCGAATATCCTGATTGAAGCCAAGGACGGCGATAGCGTCTCCCTGACGGCAACCGATATGGATTTGGATATCGTCGAGCAGGTGTCCTGCCCCGTGGCCCTGCCCGGCGCGGTGACGGCCCCCGCCCATACGCTCTATGATATCGTCCGCAAGCTGCCCGATGGCGCGTCGGTCGAGCTGACCTCCGAGCCGGAGAAAGAGCGCGTCACCGTGCGCGCCGGGCGCTCCACTTTCACGCTGCCCTCGCTGCCGACCGCCGATTTCCCCAGCCTCGCCTCGGATGATCTGCCGTTCAACTTCACGCTGTCGTCGGCGGAACTGAAGGCGCTCATCGACCGGACCAGCTTTGCGATTTCGACCGAAGAAACCCGCTATTACCTGAACGGCATTTATCTGCACGCGACGCAACAGCCGAGCGGCCCGGTGATGCGCGGCGTCGCTACCGATGGGCACCGCCTCGCCCGCGTGGAACTGCCGCTGCCGAAGGGCGCGGAAGGCATTCCCGGCGTGATTATGCCGCGCAAAGTGGTGCTGGAGCTGCGCAAGCTGCTCGACGAATCCGATGGGGCGGTGACGATTGGCCTGTCCGATACCCGCATTCGCCTCGCCTTCGGCGCGATTACGCTCTCGTCGAAGCTCATCGACGGCACCTTCCCCGATTACGAGCGCGTCATTCCCACGGGCAATGACAAGGTGATGGAGCTCAATCGCAATAGTTTCGCCGAAGCGGTGGACCGGGTTGCGACCATCTCGACCGAAAAAAGCCGCGCGGTGAAAATCGCCCTCGGCACCAATGGGCTGACGCTCACGGCTAATAGCCCGGAAGCGGGCAGCGCCTTGGAAGAGCTGGAAGTCTCCTACACCAGCAACCCCTTCGAGATCGGCTTCAACTCGCGCTATCTGCTCGATATTCTGAAGCAGGTTCAAGGCGATGTGGCGCAGTTCATTATGGCCGACGCCGCCTCCCCCACAGTCGTGCGCGACCGCGCCGACGGCAGCGCGATTTACGTGCTGATGCCGATGCGGGTGTGAGCCCGGTTTCTCTAACGATCCCGGCATTGAGCCGGGTTCGCTTGCATGATTTTCGCTCCCACGCGGCGCTCGACCTTACGGTTGAAGCGCCTTGTGTGATTCTAACGGGCGATAATGGGGTCGGGAAAACCAACCTGCTCGAAGCCCTGTCGTTCTTAGCGCCAGGGCGGGGGTTTCGCC
Source organism: Elstera litoralis (assembly GCF_000963705.1). GTDB lineage: Bacteria > Pseudomonadota > Alphaproteobacteria > Elsterales > Elsteraceae > Elstera > Elstera litoralis. The sequence goes on from NZ_LAJY01000441.1 coordinate 2,289, forward strand.
GCGCCGCGATCAACGAGATCGACCGGCAGCAGGGGCCGGGAGGCTGGTCGATGCAGGTCGCGCTCGATACCGCGCACGGCAGCGTCGACATCGCCACGGGCCGCGTGCCCGCGCAGGGCGACCGGCGGCAAATCCGCATCGACGGCGAGCCCGCGAAAAGCCAGAGCGCGCTGTCGGACCTATTGGTCGTCTCCTGGCTCACCCCGGTTATGGACCGGCTATTTCAGGACGGGGCGGCTGCCCGGCGGCGGTTTCTCGACCGCATCGTGCATGGCTTCCTGCCCGATCACCTCCAGCACCTCAGCCGCTACGAAGCCGCCCAGCGCGACCGGCTGCGGCTGTTGCGCGAGGGCGAGGGCGGCAAAACGCCCCGATCCGCACTGGCTGGCCGCCCTCGAAGACACGATGGCGAGCGACGGCACCGCGATTGCGGCGGCCCGTTGCGACATCACTCAGCGCCTCAGCCTCGCCGTGGCCGCCGGCGTCGGCCCGTTTCCCGCCGCCGACCTCGCCATGCTCGGCACCCTGGAACAGGCTTTGGCCGAAAAACCCGCGCTGGAAGTGGAAGAAGATTTCCGCCGCACCCTGCGCCAAACCCGCCCGCGCGACGCCGCAGCCGGAACCACCACGGAAGGCCCCCACCGCAGCGACTGGCAGGTGATCCACCGCACCAAACAAATGCCCGCCGCCCTCTGTTCGACCGGCGAGCAAAAGGCGCTGCTGATTGCGATTCTGCTGGCCAACGCCCGTCTCATCCGCACGGCGCGCGGCGCGCCCCCCTGCTGCTGCTGGACGAAGTGGCCGCCCATCTCGATCCGGGGCGGCGGCAAGCCCTGGCCGAAGAGCTTTTTTCCCTGGGCGGGCAAGCCTGGCTGACGGGGACCGAGCCGGGGTTGTTCGCGGCGTTTGGCGATGGGGCGTTGCGGGTGGGGTTATCGGCGGATTAGGATTTGAGAAGGCGTTCCAAATCGGCCTTCAGGGATGGCAAACGGAATGTCACCGTATTCCAAATAGTCTTCGCATCGATCCGATCATAGGCATGGCGTAACCAATTCCCCATACCGCGAATATCGGCCCAGGTTGGTTCGGTAACAAGCGCGGACCGTCGTCCCCAAGCCGAATAGCTGCCTCGGTTAGCCGCTGAAGGCATCGTTCGACGGCATCAATGGTTTTGATGTCGGCTTGAAAAGCCTCGAAACTCATACCATCGCTATAGATCATTATCCGATCGATGGCCTCCAGCATGTCCCCGGCCAAGAGTTTCGGATTGCGCGTGTTAAAAGACAAAAACTCGGTCCCGCTCAATCGCCTGCTGCAACGCTGGGCGCGTTACCGGCTCTGGCACCAGATCGACCCTTTGGCCGACAACGGCGGAAAGTTGGCGTTGGACTGCCGAAAGCTGCCACAGATCCAGCCGAATGTCGGGCGCGAATTCGGCGGCGAGATCAATGTCGCTGCTCTCGGTCGCCTCATTGCGGGCGACTGAGCCGAACAGGCTGAGGTGCCGCACGCCCGCCTGTTGAAGCTCGGGCGCGTGATGGCGCAGCAACAGAATTAGGTCAGCGCGGGAGATCATGGCCGGAGAGTAGCATTATCGCCCTCCCCCTCAATTCCGCACCGCCAAAACAACCAGAACCGCGCCTGCAACCGCAATCGCATCTTCAATCAGCGCAGCGGGCAGGTCGCGTCCGAAGGCTTGCGCCAGCCGCGCGCGTGCCGCAGCCCCACCCAAAGTACCGATCACCGCGCCGATGATGCCTGCGACCATACCGCCGATCCAACTTCCCCCCGCAAAACCGAGCGCGGCCCCGCAGAGCGCGCCGCTCACCAGCCGCCCGCCGAACTGTACGGGCACTTTCCGGCTCGGGGTGCGCGGCAGTTGGTCGGAGATCAACTCGCCTATTGCCAGCACCGTAAAAATATAGGGCGTATAGGCATAGCCCAAGAAGGCCAGCGGCGTTGCGGCCAGCGGCAACCAGCCCAAGGCTGCGGCCCAACTGATCGCGGCGGGGGCCATCATCGTTCGCAGGCCAGCAATCACACCGATGCAAAGCGCGAGAAAATAGACGGTCATCGAAGGCTCCGGCAAAATAGGGCTTATAATGCCAGCGGGCGCAGCTTAAGCCGTTTCGTCGCGAATATCGGTCGTCGGGCCGTTTTTCTGGACCGATTCAATGCCATTATCGCGGCCTTGGGTACTTTTGTAGGTCTCGCTGGTGCCGATAATCTGGCCATTTCCGGCCTTCAGATTGAAATAGAACTCGCCATTTTTAGCGGTCAGGCGCTCGTATTTCGTATCGTCGGGGGCGTTTTTTTTTGGACCGAGG